>CAZHHV010000009.1:7547-22570 GCA_964532335.1 uncultured Nitrospiraceae bacterium | reverse complement strand
TAAAAGACCTCACTGCAGGAATGCTCCACCCTGAGAGAGCAAGATATCCAAGCATGAACGGAAGACACAGAACTGCCGCTCCCTGAGATGGCGTGATATAAAGTGTAATCCTCTGTAGCAGACTGTACGGCAGAAATTTTATTACAAACCTGAATAAACCGAACAGGAGAACAGAGAAGATTCCGAAATGCGTGCCTGAAATGCTTAAAATATGCGCAAGCCCTGTTGAGTTAAAGGCGTCTTTCAGGCCATCGCTCATATTGCCTCTCTGCCCTGTGGTTATGGCAGAAACAAGCGCGCCTGAATCAGCGCTGAAGTTCTCTGCAACATATCTGTTAAGTTTTGCCCTTGCATCTTCAAACACGGCCCATATACTTTTTTTGCCGCCCCTTAAGTCTTTGACTTCAATCAGGTTTGCATAGAGATTGTTGTTTTCGGTCATTCCGGGATTGAACTTTCTATTGTCTTTCCCTATCTTGACTGCTATCTTATATAGGCGTCCTGCTTCAAACTCAGTATCAGAGAAAATAAATATATCTTTCTCCTCAATCTCTTTTAATGCCTTCCCTGTTTCCTCGTCTGCTGCCGAGTTTACATGAAACTCCTGAATAAATTTTCCTGTTGATGCTGCAACTGCATCTGAACTGAACTCCCCTGATACGATTATTTCTTTTCCCCTGATATTGGAAAAATCAGTCTCAGGCGCATATCTGAAAAAGGCATATAAAACTCCGAAAACAAGGACAGGGATCAACAGGTATCTTTTCTTAAAAATCAGACCGGCAAGAAACAGAAAAAATATGATACTGCTTGTGAAAGGAAAATAATGAAATGAATAAAACAGAATAACGCCGGCAAGAAATGCGCTGAAAAATGCCATTCTTAATCCATATTACTTATAAATATTCTCTCACAACTTTTGCGATTTCATTCCCAATTTTATCTACTAATCGCTTTTCTTTGCCCTCAACCATCACCCTAATCTTCGGCTCCGTGCCTGACGGCCTTACAAGTATCCTGCCATTGCCGGCAAGCCTTTTTTCAGCATTCTTAATTACCGACTCTATTTCAGGGATTGACTTAAAGTCCTTCCTCTTCTCTGTCTCAACATTTATAAGAACCTGAGGATACAGCGGTATATCAGATACAAGCTTGGAGAAAGGCTTGCCTCTTTTCCTCATAAGATAAAGAACATGAAGGGCGGTGATAGGCCCGTCTCCTGTTGTATTGTAATCGGAGAATATTATATGCCCAGACTGTTCTCCTCCAAAGTTATATCCGCCTGCACGCATCTTCTCAGCAACAAATCTGTCTCCGACCTTGGTCCTTATAAATTTAATCCCGTTTTTTTCGAGATAGCGCTCAAGTCCAAGATTGCTCATAACCGTAGAAACAACTGTATTGCCTTTAAGCCTTCCTTCTCTCTTAAACTCTCTCGCGCATATCCCTATAATCTGGTCTCCGTTTACGATTCTGCCTTTTTCATCGCAGAATATTGTCCTGTCAGCATCGCCGTCATGCGCAATGCCGGCATGAGCCCTGTGCTGCCTGACCACCTTTTGAAGCATTTCAGGATAGAGCGCACCGCAGCCGTCATTAATGTTAACGCCGTCAGGCTTATCGTTTATCACTGTAACTTCAGCGCCGAGTTCACGCAGGACCCACGGTGTTGTTTTATACGCAGCGCCGTTTGCGCAGTCAACAACAACTTTTATCCCTTCAAGTGTCATGCCTTTGGGCACAGTTGATTTTATATATTCAATATACCTGCCTGTTGCATCATCAAGCCTGTATGCCTTTCCTATATCAGAACAGGAAGGCCTTTTTGTGACAAGCCCGTCATCCACAACAAGCTCTTCTATGCTCTTTTCTATTTCATCGGGAAGCTTGAACCCGTCAGATGAAAAAAACTTTATTCCGTTATCCTCATAAGGATTATGCGATGCTGATATCACAATCCCTGCATCAAGCCTCAAAGCCCTTGTAAGAAATGCCACTCCGGGAGTCGGTATAGGCCCAACAAGCGTTACGTTCATCCCCATTGAGCAAATTCCTGAGGTAAGGGCGCTTTCTATCATATAACCTGAAAGCCTTGTGTCCTTTCCTATCAGAACCATATTCCTGCCGTGCTTTTTCCTCAGAACCTTAGCTGCCGCCATTCCGATCCTGAGCACATTTTCAGGAGTCATGGGATGCTTATTTACCCTGCCTCTTATGCCATCTGTACCAAATAATTTCATATAAAAGCTCCTTCTTAGTGTCAGTTGTCAGTTCCGATTACTGACACTAATCACTTACACTGTTCACTTTCTTTTTATAACAACCTTTACGCTGACTTCCTGCATATCAGTCCTTATATTCCTGCCGGCCGTATCAATGCGCACAGTCTGCGTAAAAGTTTTATCGGCGTCTGAAATATCAACAGGCTCCGTCCTCAGAAATTTTACCTTGCCTGTCTCTGCCCTTACTCCCTCAATAGCCACATCCTTAGGCAAAACCTCTACAGAACTCACAACAAACCCCTCTTTGGGACTGCCGGCTATAATTGCATGGACAGGCACGGTCTTAATAATCGTCTCTTCCAGCACAATCCATACAGACGAGGGGGTTATGCCTGTAATGTTAATTGTAGCTGGGATTTTAACATCGTCCTTGTTTATATAGTATATTCCTCTCCCTTTTTTTGCCTTGCTCAAATCCACATGAACTCTTACATCAGACGGCTTCATATTCCTGAGAATTCTATCCTGTCCTTTCAGGCTCACATTTACAGATTTTACTCCCTGCTTAATGCTCTCAAGCCCCTGCGGTATATTTTTGAGTTCCATAGGAACGTCAAGTGATATCTCAGACTGTCCCTTTGAGATAACAAAAAACCACAAGATTATTGCCATGACAACCGCAGTAACTTTCAACCCGAAATTCTCAAGCAATCGCCTTCTCATTGTGCCGCCTTCTCGTAGAGCCGAGTCTCCGACTTCTGTGATGTGAACATATCCGTTAATATATCACGGAGAGTCCCCATGTCAATATGGGTTTCGAGTTTTCCACCAATAGCCATAGAGATGTTGCCTGTTTCTTCAGAAACTATAATAGCAACCGCATCTGTTTCTTCTGTAAGCCCGAGGCCCGCCCTGTGTCTTGTCCCCATGGCTTTATCAACCTCAGAACTGAGCATGATAGGCAGAAAACAACCTGCTGCAACAATCCTGTTCCCTTTTATAACAACCGCTCCGTCGTGTATCGGAGATGAAGGATGAAAGATGCTGAGAAGTATTTCACGCGTAACCCTTGCATCAAGCGATGTGCCTATCTCAACAAATTCATTCAGGCTTGTTTCACGCTCAATAACAATCAGTGCGCCAATCTTTCTGTTTGCAAGGGCAACTGAAGCCTTGACTATCTCTTCCAGAGATTTGAGTTCCTCAGCGGAAGTGAATGACTGCAGAAACGGCGTCTCGCCCATGCGCGCAAGCGCCCTTCTGATCTCAGGCTGGAAGAGCACTATCAGCGCTATAACTATCTGAGCCCAGAAGCTCTGTATAATCCAGTCCATCGTATAAAGCCCCGTATAACCTGAAAGGAGAGAAGCAAGCAGCAGCACTCCGATACCTATAAGCATCTGAACAGCCTTTGTGCCTTTTATAAACAGAAGCAGACGGTAAAGCAGGAGGGACACGAGAATAATGTCCAGAATATCCTGCCACCTTAATTGCCTGAATATTTCCACTTCAGACCCTCTTTTTAAGCCACTCTTTAGGATTTATTACGTGAGAGTTTCCGTTTCCATCCGAATAAACCACTCTTGCAATCCGCGCATTGAGTATTATCCTTTTGCACATCATGCACGGCTCTGAATGGCATTCGCCGGCGCTATTATCCTCACCTGATATATAAATAGTTGCGCCTTCAAGTTCATGAACTGCTGCGCGTATTACTGCATTTGCCTCTGCGTGAACACTGTGGCAGAGCTCGTATCTTTCGCCGTGAGGGATTTGAAGTTCCTTTCTCGTGCATTTTCCAACCTCAAGACAGTCTTTCATACCTGCCGGAGCGCCGTTATACCCTGTGCTCACGATAATATTGTCTTTCGTAATCACAGCTCCATACTTGCGTCTGAGACATGTAGCCCTTGTTGCAACAGCCTTGGCTATGTTTATGAAGTATTCATCCCATCCCGGCCTTTTACTCTTCTTTTTCTTAGGCATATGTTTAATATATTATTAGATTTAAAGGAGAAAATGCAAAGATGGATATAAAGAATGTTATTTTCTCGCCCTTAAAAACGCGGCGAAAAAGAGCGCTGTGATTATCAAGACGATTGTGCCGCCCGGCGAGAGGTCCAACTGATATGAAAGATAAAGCCCTGCTATCGTAGAAAAAAGGGCGACAGAACATGATATAAGCAGCATCGGATAAAAACTCCTTGAAAGCAGTTGTGCAACAGCGCCCGGAATGATAAGAAGCGCAGAAACAAGGATAATACCCACGACCTTTATAGAGATTACAATCGCCACTGCCATAGAGAGCAGAAAGAGCGATTTAATCAGGCGGGTCGGGATACCGCTTACAATTGCAAGCTCTTCGTTGAATGTCGTAAACAAAAGCTCCTTCATAATCATCATAATCGCAGCAAGGATTGCTATTGTTACTGCAATTGTCAGCCACATCTCGTTTTCGCTTATTGCGAGTATGCTTCCGAAGAGATAGCCGAAAAGGTCTACATTGTAATTTTTTGAAAGGCTTATCAGAACTATGCCGAGAGCCATTGAGCTTGAAAAGAATACGCCTATGGCAGTATCTTCCGCCACCCTGCCCTTTGAGCTTATTTTCTCAATTCCGAAGGCCACAAGGATGGAATATATCATCGCTGTTATGACAGGATTTACTCCCGCAAGAAAACCTATTGCAACTCCTCCGAATGCAGCATGGGAAATGCCTGAGCCGACAAATGCAACCCTTCTCATGACAACAAACACAGATATTATCCCTGCGAGTATGCTGACAACAATCCCCGTGATAACCGCCCTCTGCATGAACCCGTATGACAAGATTTCCATTATTTCCTCAGCCTCTCGCATTTATCGCATACGTCAGAATGTATAAGTATATCCACATTCTTGCCGTAGAGCCTTTCAAGCACATTCTCATCAAGCGCACCCAGAGGCGCGCCGTGGTAATAGAGAATTTTATTCAGGCAGGCAATTTCATCAACATAGGCTGTCACAGCGCCGATATCATGCGACACCATGATAATTGTCAGTCCGAGTCTCTTCTGAAATCCTTTAAGGAGATGATAAAAATCCTCCTGTCCGACAACATCTATGCCTGTGCTCGGCTCGTCAAGTATGAGTATTTTCGGATTGCTCACGAGCGCCCTTGCAATAGAAATGCGCTGCTGCTCTCCGCCTGACATCTCGCCAAAGGAAAAATTCTCATGCCCCGACATCCCGATAAGCTCTATATATTCACGCGCCTTTTCTTTCTCCTTTTTTGAAGGCCATCTGAAAAGCCCGAGCCTTCCGTATAATCCCATTATCACAACATCTATTGCCCTTGCAGGGAAATTAATATCAAGGTTAAGATGCTGCGGCACATAACCGAAAACTCCTTCGCTCAGACATTCCTCGGAAGATTGGCCCAGCACCCTTACCTCTCCTGTAGAATGCTTAATAAGGCCGAGTATTGACTTCAGGAATGTTGTCTTGCCGCTGCCGTTAGGCCCGACAATACCGAGAAATTTTCCTTCTTCAAGAGTGAGGTTTATATCCTTCAGTATCTCTTTGCCGCTGAGAACAACAGAAAGGTTTTTTATTTCTATTGCTTTCATATCAGTTCAATATGCTTTTATCATAATTCCTGTCATTGCGGCTTGTCCGCAATCCCTCTGAAAAAAGAAAGATTCCGAACAAGTCGGAATGACAGGAAAAGGACCAGATTCCCGACAAACGAGAATGCCATATTCTGCCCTTCCCCGCTTTCACTTCATCCCCTCTTCCATTATTGAAAGATTATATTTCATAAGACCTATATATGTATCTCTGCCTTTAACCTTAGCGCCGCCAATCGGATCAAGAAACAAAACCTTTGCGCCTGCCTCTTTTGCAATCACCTCTGCAATCTTTGGATTGAACTGAGGCTCCGCAAAGACCACTTTTGATTTTATCCTCTTCATCTCACTCACAATCTTTGCAATATGTTTAGGCGAAGGCTCTCTGCCGGGAGATTCCTCTATAACGCCTGCGACCCTGAGCCCGTATCTTTTTGAAAAATAGTTCCATGCAGGATGAAAGGTTACATACTCCTTGGCATTGAAATCCTTCACCCTATTCACAATCTCGCTGTGAAGGGCGTCTAAATCTTTTTTATATTTCTCTGCATTCTCTCTGTAATACGTCTCTCCCCCGGGGTCAGCCTTGGAAAGGGCATTTTGTATCTTATCCACAACTGTTTTCATCAGCACAGGGTCAAGCCACACATGAGGGTCAGCAGATTCCTGATGCCCTTTTTCTTCAGAAACGCCGTCGCCGGCATGAGAATGGACATGCCTTATCAGCGGAAGCCCTGATGTTGCTTCAACAATAATGAGCTTTATGTTAGAAGATTCCTTCATCATCTTTTCTGCCCAGAACTCAAGCCCTGCGCCTGCCTTCACAAAAACCTTTGAATTCTGGATTTCCATCATATCAAACGGGGTGGGCTCAAATGTATGCTCTGATGCGCCGGGAGGGAGCATTACCTTTACGCTGACCCTGTCTTTGCCGACCTGTTTTGTGACATCACCAAGGGGATAAATGCTCGCAACAACTTTTATCTTTTCTGCATGGGAAATATGGGCAAAGGATAAAAACACTGCCATGAGAATTATTGTAAATTTTTTCATGTCCTTCATGTCCTCTATCGTAGCGGTGTTTGAAATTACTGTCAAGAGAAAGCAGTTCGTGTAAAATATCATAATGGAAAATCAAGAAAAGTCATCGGCATTATATTTCAGGGATTTCCGCATCTTCTGGCTCAGCCAGTTGATTTCCCTTTCAGGCACATGGATGCAGTCTGTCGCGCAGGGATGGCTCGTATATTCCCTGACGAAATCTCCTTTTTATCTCGGAATGGTAGCAGCCGCATCAACCCTTCCCATACTCCTCTTCACACTCATCGGAGGCATTGCGGCAGACAGATTCAGGAAAAGAAACCTCCTGATTGCAACACAGGCATTATCCATAATCCCCGCTCTTCTGCTCGGCATATTTACGGATTTAGGCGTAATAACTGTATATCAGGTAATCCTCCTTGCATTTTTTCTCGGCACAGTCAATGCCTTTGACATGCCGGCAAGGCAGTCGTTCGTCATTGAGATGGTCGGCAAAGGGCATCTCCTAAATGCAATTGCGCTCAATTCTGCCGCCTTTAACGGCGCGCGTCTTATAGGCCCTGTCATTGCCGGTGTGGCAATAGCATACATGGGCCTTCCCTCATGTTTTTATCTGAATGCCGCGAGTTTTATCCCTGTGATAATCGCCCTCTCAATGCTGAAAGCAAAAGGCGAGATAAGAAACACGCAGGAAGGGTTTTTAAGAGACCTTGCCGAAGGTTTTTATTTTATAAAGGGTCAAAAGAATATCCTTTACATGATAATTCTCATTGCTGTCTTCAGCCTTTTCGGAATTCCGTTTACAAGTTTTCTGCCTGTCTTTGCAGAGGAGATATTCAATGCCGGGCCAACAGGGCTGGGACTTCTTGTAAGCGCCACCGGATTAGGCGCTCTTTCTGCGGCAATAATGCTTGCATTCAAAAGTGATATGAAAAATAAATTGAGATTCATGTCCCTGTCAGGATTATGTTTTTCACTGGCGCTTCTCTGCGCTTCTTTCTCAAGGGTCTTTGCGGTTTCACTTTTACTGCTAATCATGGCCGGCTGGGGGATAGTAAGTTTTCTTGCAACAGCGAACAGCTTTATCCAGCTCTCGACACCCGACAACCTCAGAGGAAGGGTAATGAGCGTTTATTCTTTTGTATTTCTCGGCTTTACGCCGATAGGGAACTTCCTCATGGGCATAATGTCAGAGCGCATAGGGACAACAAACACCGTTGCGGCAGCATCGCTTGTATGCCTTGCAGGAGCGTCAATCTTTTCTGTGAAGCACTTGCGGAAAGAAATTTGATATTATACAAGCATAAAACACACTTAAGCATTTGCTCACAAAAAACATAAAGATGTATTAAGGAGGCTATGGCTGGATTGAGGCAATCTATGCCATCGAACCCTTTGAGCGGCATCAGAGAATTTTTGGTAACAAATCTCGGCGAAGTGGAAGATAAGCAATTTCAACTGTTTGAGTTCCGAAAGCATTCGGAACGAGTTTTGAAATTGCCTGCAACGAGCCATAGATTTGTCAAAAAGTCTCTGCAAAAAGCGAAAAGGCTGTTCGGTGGCAGCATAGAATCTCTTTTAAATGCATATTACATTGTTAGTTTAATATTGCTGAAAGACAGTTATAGCCTCCTTGAAAGGTATATTTGCAAATGAGAATACTTGCGATAGACACATCAACAATGCTCGGCGGAATAGCAATTATGGATGAATCCCTGCTGATTGCAGAAAGCAGACTCAATGTCAGGTCAACACATTCAGAGAGGCTTATGACAGAGATTGAGCACTGCCTCAAGCAGTCAGGCATCAAAATATCTGATATTGACGTCTTTGCAGTCGCGGCAGGCCCAGGTTCCTTCACAGGCCTGCGCATTGGGCTGAGCACTGTCAAGGGGTTTTATTATGCAACTGGGAAACCCATAGTCTCTGTGCCGACGCTTGAAGCGCTCGCATGGAACTTCCCTTACAGCAAATACCCTGTCTGCACAATGCTTGATGCAAGAAAAAAAGAGGTTTATGCAGCATTGTTTAAATGGGAAGAAGGAAATTTCATAAGGCTGATAAACGAGACATCAGCAAAGCCTGAAGAGTTTGCACGCGATGCGCTGCGTGTTACACATGATGATAAATTCATATTCGCCGGAGAGGGATCTGCGCTTTACAGGGATAAGATAATTGAGGTCATGGGTGAAAAGGCTATATTCGCATCTCCAGAAAAAACAGTCCCATCACCTGCGAATGTCGCGGTTCTTGGACTGAAAAAGGCTAAGGCAGGAGAATTTTCAGAACCTATCAGCCTTATCCCCATATACATAAGAAAATCAGAGGCAGAAATAAAGATAGCTCATGGCCGATAGCTGATAGCTGATTGCTGATAGCTGATTGCTGATTGCTGATAGCTGATTGCTGATAGCTGACCATGAGCTATGAACCATGAACTATGAGCTATATGCTATGAACTATGAGCAAATAAATATCCGGCTGATGCAGGAATCCGACCTGCCTTCTGTCATTGAAATTGAGCGCCTCTCTTTCAGCACCCCTTGGTCAGAGACATCCTTCTTTAATGAAATATATAAGCGCCATTCAACTGCAAAAGTTTCTGTTGCAGGAGAAAGAGTTATCGGATACATGTGCGCAAATCAGATTGCTGATGAGGGGCATATCCTGAATCTTGCAGTCCATCCTGATTTCAGAGGAAGGGGAATTGCAAATACGCTGGTTGAAAACATCCTTGAAGAACTAAAAGAAAACGCCTGCAGGTTTTTATATCTTGAGGTGAGGGCGTCAAACAATGCCGCAAGAAAACTTTATGAAGGCTTTGGATTCAGCGTAATCGGGACAAGAAAGGCATATTACACAGAGCCAAAAGAAGATGCAGTGATTATGATGCTAAGGCTTTAGCCTTTTTTTATCTCTCTTTTCCGATAACTCAGCGATACTTTTTATTGCAATCAAAAATCCATCTTTCAATTTTTTATCCTTTATTCTTCTGAAGAGGCTGAGAAGTTCAATCTCATTATCGCTCAGTGTGCCATAGGGGCTGACAGCTTCAGATATCATCATCCTTTCTTCATCCAGAACAAACCTGCTCAAGGGGATATTCAAGGCGTGTGCAATCTGGGAAAGACGCGATACGCTGATCTCGCTCACTCCTTTTTCGTATTTCTGAATCTGTTGATAGGAAATCCCCACCCTTTCCGCTAACTCCATCTGGGATAGCCCGGCTGTCTTTCTCACAATTCTTATCAGGCTTCCAATATGTCTTTTGTCTGTGTCTCTTTTCATCTGTAAATACCACTCTTTGTCATTCTGGCTTGTCCAGAATCTTTCTTACGATTCCTGACGAGCAGGAAGGATTCCGAACAAGTCGGAATGACAGAAAAAGAAGCGGGAATGACAGTTTCATTCTCCTTTGTGCCGACTTGTCGGCATGTGTGTTTCATAATACGATGCATAATTTTGCTTGTTGCGATATAAAATGTCTATAAACCGGCAGTTGTAATAAGAATTGACAAACACAACTTCAAGTAGTATTATTTGGGCGTGAAAACTAATAATAAAAAAATCTTGGTTGCTGACGATGATGTCCTGCTGAGGAAATTGTTAAGTGAACTCCTGACTTTTTATGGATATGATGTAGACTGTGTAAGTAACGGAGAAGAGGCAATAGCATTAATAGGGGAAAGACCCTATGACCTCCTGATAACTGACTATATGATGCCTGAGATGAACGGTATAGAACTTATAAAAAAAGCGCGCGATATTAAAAAATCATTGACAATAATGGGTATGAGCGCCTCGGAGGAAGAGAAAGGATTCTTAGCTGCTGGAGCAAATCTTTTTATAGCCAAGCCTTTCAGCCCTTATGCGCTAAAAAATATAATCGAAAAAATCCTTCTTACTTAGAAAAATTCCTGATGGACTCCATAATCCTTGCAGGCGTTGCCACTGCCGTGCCGACTTCTCCCACAACAATGCCTGCCGCATGATTCGCAATAACCGCTGCCTGATGCATGGTTGCGCCTGAGGCCTGGGCAAGTGTAAAGGCTGCGATAACCGTATCGCCTGCTCCTGTAACATCATAAACATGCCTTGCAACTGTAGGGATATGCGTGACCCTGCCTTTCTCAAAAAGGCTCATGCCTTCCTCTCCTCTTGTTATCAGCGCTGATTTGCATGGGAGTTTTTTGAGAAGTATCCTGCCTGCCTTAATCAGCGATTTTTCGTCTTTTATCTCAATGCCTGCTCCGTGCGACGCCTCCATAATATTCGGCGTTATCAGCGAGACATTCTTATAACAGTGGAAATGTCCTGTCTTCGGGTCAACAGCAATAAATTTATTTTTTGCCCTTGAAGCCTTTACCACCTCTGCCACAAGCTCTGATGAGACAATCCCTTTTTTATAGTCGGATATTATTACCGCATCGTGGTCTCTGACAGCGCTCTTTATGCAGTCAATAATCGCCTCAAATGTTTTGCCTGCAACCTTCCTCTTATCCTCTCTGTCAAACCTGACAACCTGCTGGTTATGGGCTATTACTCTTGTCTTGACTATTGTGGGCCTCTGGTCGTCAAAGATGCAGGAGCCGATGCCCTTTTCATCAAGAATGCTTCTTAAGACATCGCCTGTCCTGTCCTTGCCGACTATTCCGACAACAGTAACCTGCCCTTCAAGACTTGCGATATTATGCGCGACGTTGGCTGCTCCGCCCAGGAGAAAGTTCTCATGGGTAACTTCCACAACAGGCACAGGAGCCTCAGGAGATATCCTGCTGACCTTGCCCCAGATATAGCGGTCCAGGACCAGGTCGCCGATTACGAGTATCTTTTTTCTGCTGAAATTATTGAATACCTTGGAATAATCCATGCTTCTAAGAATAAAATATCGGGCTTTAAAAAGCAATCCCGTTATTTAAGGGCAAAATAGAATAACCCTGCGGCAGAGACCGCAGGGCATCAAAGACTCTGTTGTCATTCCCGCTTGTCGGGAATCCTTCAGAAAGATTCTGGACAAGCCAGAATGACCCCTGTGGCAAGACTACAGGGAATTACAAGTTAAAGCTCGTTTTCCACTTGACAGTAAAGTGACATATTTATTATATTGAGGTTACTCTATAATTTCCGAATTGGGGATATATTCTTCAAAAAGGAAGAGTATTTATTTTGATTAAGGTTTAAAATCAAATGTATTAACTGGCATGTAATTTGATTCCTAAGTTATTTTAGGAGAGAATCTTTTGCGAGAGGAGGTGATAGAGATGAGGAAATTCACGATAATTGTAGCTCTGATAATAGCAGTAGCATTTGTGGGCAGCGCAATGGCAGTGATGTCCGGCAAGACAGTTGAATTTGCCGGCGGGCCAATGGGCAAAGTCACTTTTGACGGCAAGACCCATGCTGACAAGGGGCTTAAATGTAACGACTGCCACAAAGACAAAACTCCTTTTGCAATGAAAAAGGGGACTTTCAAGATGACTAAAGAAGATCATGTTCCCGGGAAGTTCTGCGGCACATGTCATGATGGCACAAAGGCATTTGGACAGGAAAAACCGGAAGACTGCGCAAAGTGCCACAAAAAATAAACTGCCGGTTACTAAGCAATAGATTCAAAAATAAAAAGCCCTGCAATTGCAGGGCTTTTTATTTTTGAATGCGGATATGTTTCAGATTCTTGTAAGCCAGAATTCGTATCTTTTATTCTTACCCTTCACACTGTCAAAAAATACAGACTGAAGTTTCTTTGTAACCTTGCCTGCTTTTCCTTCTCCGATTACTCTGCCGTCAACCTCTCTTATCGGGGTTACCTCTGCTGCCGTGCCTGTAAAAAACGCCTCATCCGCTATATATAGTTCATCCCTTGTGAACCTCTCTTCTGTGACTTTAATCTTTAAATCACGCGCAATCTTCATTATGCTCTCTCTTGTAATTCCCTCAAGCACCGAAGTCAAGGGCGTGGTCTTCAGCCTGCCGTTTCTCACAATAAATATATTCTCGCCGCTTCCTTCGGCCACATATCCGTCTGTGTCAAGCAGAAGCGCTTCGTCGTAGCCTAATGAGATCGCCTCTTTCTTTGCAAGCTGAGAACTGATGTAATAGCCGCATGCCTTAGCCCTGCTCATCTGTGAGTTTACATGATTCTTTATGAAGGATGAGACCTTAACCCTTATGCCGTTCTTAAGTCCATCGTCACCGAGGTATGCGCCCCACGGCCATACGCTGACTGCAACATTCACAGGATTATCCTTGGGATATAAGCCCATGGCTCCGTATCCTATATATACCAAGGGCCTTATGTAGCATTCCTTGACCTTATTTATCTTAACTGTCTTGATTATCGCCTCTTCAATCTCTTTCTCTGAATAAGGAATCGCAAGCAGAAAAATATGGGCTGACTTAAAGAGCCTCTGAACATGCTCCTTGAGCCTGAAGATTGCGGGCCCGCCTTTTGTCTCATAACACCTTATACCCTCAAAAACTCCAAGCCCGTAATGAAGGGTATGGGTCATTACATGCACATTGGCGTTATCCCAATCCACAAACATGCCGTCCATCCATATCTTTTCTGTCTTCTTTATCATAGGAATTATTCTATAACAAACATAATTATAAATCCAGCGCAAAACCAGCTATTGAAACCTGCATAATAAATGTCCGATGTAGCGTCATTCCTGCGAAAGCAGGAATCCAGTCTTTTCTCTCTGGATTCCGGGTCAAGCCCGGAATGACAGAAATACGAAGATAGGACATTAATATTACAGGAATCAATAAATTGTCAGTCAAGCCCCAATACTTCAAACAACCTTACAATAACTGAATTTGATACCACCAGACCTTTTCTCGTGAGCTTCAAATAATCGCCTTCCATCTCAAGATACCCATCTTCAATTAATTCTCTGCAAACACCGGGCAGGTTCATGCCGAATTCTTCCGCCTTTGCAAGACTTATCCCTTCGGTCTTTCTAAGACCAAGAAATATAAACTCCTTAATTGCGTCATCGCGCTTAATCTCCGTTGACTCAGCCTCAGGGATTATTCCTTTATTCAGGTCTTTGATGTATCTCCTGATATCATCGGTGTTTTTTGAGCGGAAGCCTCTGATAAAAGAGTGCGCTCCGGCTCCTGCGCCTATATATTCTCCCCTGTCCCAGTAATTAAGATTGTGCAGACATCTGAACCGTGGCAGGGCAAAATTTGATATTTCATAATGCTCGTAGCCTTTGGATGAAAGATAGTCTATCGCATAGCCGTACATCTCAAGAATCAACTCCTCATCAGGCATTTTAATACTCCCAGAAAATCTTTCCGGCGTCATCTTACCCCCCTCTTGCCCCCCCTTACCAAGGGGGGGATGGGGGGGTGGTGACTTTATCACTTCGTATAATGGTGTCCCCTCCTCAAGCGTAAGCTCATAAGAAGATATGTGCGCCGGAGAAAGTTCAACTGCCTTTGATACAGTCTTTTTCCATGAATCAAGTGTCTGCCCCGGAATTCCGTATATCAGGTCTATTGAAAAATTATTAATGCCTGAGTTTTTTATTATTCTGACGGCATCCTCTGCTTCCTTTGAAGTGTGAATCCTTCCAAGTGTCTTTAATTCATCATCATTGAATGACTGAACTCCGATGCTTAATCTGTTCACTCCAAGGGAAAGCATTGTATCTATCTTTGATTTATCAACAGTTCCCGGATTTGCCTCAATTGTAATCTCATGAGAATCAGAGAATTTAAAATTATCCTTAAGGCATTTAAACAACTGCCTGAAACATTCTTCAGGCAAAATAGACGGAGTTCCTCCTCCCACATAAACAGTCTTCAACTCTTCCGCATTATCTTTTTTCAGAATCAACTCTTTGCAGAGTGCATCCGTGTATGCTTTTGCAAGCGATTCGTTATAAGTCACAGACAAAAAATCGCAGCAAAGGCATTTTCTGATGCAGAATGGGATGTGGATGTAAAGGGATTCAGACATGGATTAGAGTAACACAAAAAATAAGGGATAATGGATAACTGGGGACAGCGCCCATTTAAATCGTTTCACGCATTTTAATACAACAAACCCGCGCTGATGATTTATATCTATACGAGAAATTAATTAGGGGCATAGCCATATTTCTTAAATGCGGTGAATGACCCGTGGTGATGATTTTAA
>CAZHHV010000009.1:0-7537 GCA_964532335.1 uncultured Nitrospiraceae bacterium | reverse complement strand
TTGATTAGTTCCAATATTTAGTCAATATGCTAATAATGTTATTAATAATATAAAATAGAAATAGTATGGGTTATGAAGCAAAGAAAACAGAACATTCAGGCTCCAAGAAAGGCTGTGGCGCTTATTGGGGACTAAAGGCAGATGCGAAAAAGCAGAGCAATCGCAAGCGTCGTGAGAAAGATAAAATATTGACCAAAGAAGTAAAAGGAGAATAACTATGGAAACCATAAGGTTTGTATACTGGCAGGACGGCAATTTGTGGTTAGGGCATTTGGAGGAATATCCGGATTATATGACACAAGGAGAGTCGTTAGAAGAATTAAAAGAGAATCTCAAAGATATTTATAACGATTTAAGCAGTGGCGCCATTCCATGTGTTCGTAAGCTTGCCGAACTGGAAGTGGCATGAAAAGAAAAGATTTGCTAAGGCAACTGGAAGAGATAGGATGTATTTTTATCAGGCACGGAGGGAAACACGATTGGTATCAGAATCCAAGAACAAAAGTTGCTCAACCTGTCCCAAGGCATAATGAGATAAATGACAATCTTGCAAAGCATATTATAAAAATGTTGAAGAAGGATGCCTAACAGTAAATTCCAGCAGACAGCTTGAAATGCCGCCGTTGATTTAGTCCTCCAGCCATCTACTTAACCTTCAACACCGCCAGAAACGCCTCCTGCGGAAGTTCTATCCTGCCAATCTGCTTCATCCTCTTTTTCCCCTCTTTCTGCTTCTCAAGGAGTTTTCTCTTGCGGGTTATATCGCCGCCGTAGCATTTTGCAAGAACATCTTTCCTCAGCGCCCTTACGCTCTCACGCGCTATAATCTTGCTTCCTATTGAGGCCTGTATTACGACCTCATACATCTGCCTCGGAATAATTCCCCTCAGCTTTTCAGTAAGTTCTCTGCCTTTATAATATGACTTTTCCTTATGCACTATCAGAGAGAGGGCGTCAATAATCTCGCTGTTAATGAGAATGTTGAGTTTAACAAGGTCTGATTCCCTAAATCCAAGGAATTCATAGTCCATTGATGCATAGCCTTTTGATATGGACTTTAACCTGTCATAAAAATCCCATAAAATCTCATTCAGAGGCAGTTCATACTCAACCTTAATCTTGTCTTTCCCTATAAATGTGAAATTCTTCTGTGTC
This sequence comes from uncultured Nitrospiraceae bacterium, assembly GCA_964532335.1. Taxonomy (GTDB): domain Bacteria; phylum Nitrospirota; class Thermodesulfovibrionia; order Thermodesulfovibrionales; family UBA1546; genus UBA1546. The sequence continues at coordinate 6,382 of CAZHHV010000009.1, read as the reverse complement.
CCCCTTTTTTCCTGACAAAGGTCAAAAATAGGGCCTATGTAATCCTTCGGCACGAATATGGTCACAAGGACAAAAGGCTCCTCTATCATCTCGTATTTGTCAGGCAGCAGGGCTGGGTTTTCAATATGAATAATTTCTCCGTCGCTCTTTGTCACCTTGTAAACAACAGTCGGAGCTGTGCTTAAGAGTGAAAGGTCAAACTCACGCTCAAGCCTTTCTTTTATTATTTCCATGTGAAGAAGCCCGAGGAAACCGCACCTGAACCCGAACCCGAGCGCAAGCGAAGTCTCAGGCTCGTAATTAAAAGATGAATCATTTAATCTCAGTTTATTAAGCGCATCCCTCAGGTTGTCGTATTCATGGGGTATTGTCGGATAAAGCCCGCAAAAGACCAGTGGTTTTATGTCCTTATATCCGGGACACGGCTCCTGTGCCGGAGTATCCACATCAGTCATCGTGTCTCCGATCCTTGAATCTGTTACGTTCTTTATCCCTGCAATTACATAGCCGACCTCGCCTGAGGAAAGTTCTTCTGAGGGCTGCATCTTGGGCGTGAAAATCCCCACCTGCGCTACCTCAAATTCATTCCCTGTCGCCATAAGTTTTATTTTCTTGCCTGCTCTTACCGTCCCGTCAAAAACTCTTACGAGCACGATTACTCCCTGATAATTGTCAAACCATGAATCAAAGATTAACGCCTTGAGCGGCTTATCGTCTTCTCCTGTTGGCGGCGGAATTTTCTTCACTATAGCTTCAAGAATCTCTTTTGTGCCTATGCCTTCCTTCGCGCTTGCGAGTATTGCCTCGGAACAGTCAATCCCGATTGCATCTTCTATCTGCTCCTTTGTTTTTTCTGGCTCTGCCGCCGGCAGGTCTATTTTATTTATAACCGGAATCATCTCAAGGTTATGTTCCACTGTAAGGTATGCGTTGGCAAGGGTCTGCGCCTCAACTCCCTGCGATGCGTCAACAACAAGAAGCGCGCCCTCGCAAGAGGCAAGGCTTCTTGACACCTCGTATGAAAAGTCTACATGCCCGGGTGTGTCTATGAGATTGAGGATGTATTCTTTTCCGTCATCAGCCTTATACAGAAGACGCACTGAATGCGCTTTTATCGTGATGCCCCGTTCGCGCTCAAGGTCCATTGAATCAAGAACCTGCGCCTGCATCTCCCTTGCGCTGAGCGCACCTGTAGATTCAAGAAGCCTGTCGGCAAGAGTCGACTTCCCATGGTCTATATGAGCTATGATAGAAAAATTACGTATATCCTTTGGCATAGTCCATCCGGGGATTAATCTGGAATTGTTGATTTTATCACAAAATATAGGAAAGAAAGGGATAGGATACATTATTATTGAAAGAGCGGTGTTTTTGTGTTACTGTTTTTAAACCGCCAATATATGAAATGAGCAGGCCTGAAACTTTCAGGCTTTTACCTGAACACAGGCAAGCAGCAGAGGGGTTAAATGCACATACCTGATGGATATTTAGGGCCAATAACATACGGAAGCCTCTGGGCCGCCGTTATTCCAATCTGGATTTACGCCTCAAAAAAGGTCAAGGAGATATTGAAGGCGTCTCAGGTTCCTCTGCTTGCCCTGAGCGCTGCGTTCAGTTTTGTTATAATGATGTTTAATGTGCCGCTGCCGGGCGGGACAACAGGCCATGCAACAGGCGCAACACTGATTGCAATCTTAATCGGGCCGTGGCCCGCAGTGATTGCTTTATCAATTGCGCTTATTGTTCAGGCTCTTATCTTCGGAGACGGCGGGATTACTGCCATAGGAGCGAACTGTTTTAATATGGGTTTTGCAGGCGTGCTTGTGGGCTATGGGATATATAAATTAATCTCAAATTTCAGATTTCAGATTTCAAATGCAGAAACCAGTCGTTCGTCACTCTCCACTCGTCATTTAATAGGAGCAGGGATAGGCGCATACGCAGGGATAAACCTTGCGGCCTTTCTCACAGCCGTAGAACTCGGGATTCAGCCGCTTCTCCATACAGGCGCAGACGGAAGGCCTCTATACAGCCCGTTCCCTTTGAACCTAACCATTCCTGCAATAATGTTAGAGCATATATTTCTTTTTGGAATTGTTGAGGCAGTGGTTACTGTGTCTGTGCTTCTTTACATCAAAAAATCACATCCTGAGTTGATAAGGGGGTAGTCATGGCGAATTCAAAATTTAAAATTCAAAATTTAAAATTCGGGAAGCTCTGGATAGGAATCGCTATATTGATAATGCTTTCACCTGTAGGATTAATTCTCCCTGAACTTTTAAAGGCGGGCGGCGCATGGGGAGAATGGGGTGCGGATGAGATTGAAAAGATTGCAGGATATATTCCGCACGGACTTAAAAAACTGTCGGAACTCTGGAAAGCTCCGATTCCTGATTATGCGTTTTCAGGCTGGGACAAAGGACTTAAGTCATACATAGGCTATATATTTTCAGGGATAATAGGCGCTGCTCTGGTTATAGGAGTATCAATGCTCATAGGAAAAATTTTTGCGGGGAAAAATGGGAATTCCTGACTGGCTTAAAACAGTAACGAGAGACGAGTTGCAAGTTGTGAACATAAAAAGACCAAGAGAGAGGTTTCTTGATAAGACGCTGCGGCATGTTGTCTCTTTTGTTGAAGATACAATGTTCAATGAAAGAACCTCTTCAATAAAGGGGTTTCTGCAGAGGACTGAACCGAGAATAAAGATTGTCATCATCTTCCTGTTCATTATCCTCTTGAGTTTTCAGAAAACTGTTTCAGGCATCGTTGTCTTTCTGTCCTTTGCTCTGCTGTTGGCGCTTCTGTCGGGTGTGCTGGTTATTCTTCTGAAGAGGCTGATGCCGGCAATGGTTTTTACAATGTTGATTGCCTTGCCTGCTGCGCTGAATCTGATAGTTGACGGAGAGCCGATGGTGATGCTTCATGAATTTGAAAAACCGCACACATTTTATCAGATAACAATCCCTGCTCAAATCTCTATTACAAAGCAGGGGGTCTTAAGCGCGCTGACTCTTTTTCTCAGGGTGACAGCATCTGTTTCATTGGTTTTTCTGCTTACGCTCACTACGCAGCCGAACAGATTTATCAAGGCTTTCTCATCCTTTATACCTGGCGCATTCAAATCAATCATCTCAATAAGCTACAGATACATATTATTCCTGACAAGAAAAGTTGAAGAGTTCATTATGGGTTTCAGGGCAAGAAATATCTAGTTGCTCGCCACCCGCCGCTCGTCACTGATTGGGCAGAGATGGACTGCATCAAGAATAGGACTTTTATTTTCAATGAGCATAAGGTTGAGCGCTGAACTTGAACGGGCCATGGAGGCAAGGGGATATGATTATAACTTGGAAGTTCAAAGTGAAAGGTTAAAAGTTTCGGATATTTCGAGGACTGATATCTTATTGATTATTTTTTCAATAACAATCATAGGGGTGATGCTTTGGAAGTCTTTAATGTAAAAAAAATATCATACGCTTATAAAAACGGCAAAAAAGCTGCTGACGAGGTTTCATTCAGCGTTAAAAAAGGCGAGAGCCTCACAATAATAGGCGCTAACGGCTCCGGCAAGTCAACACTGCTTTATCTCCTCAACGGCCTTTTGACACCTGAGTCAGGTGATATTGAAATATTCGGCAGAAATATAAATGGCAATTTTCCGCCTGAACTCAGACAGCGGATATCTCTTCTGTTTCAAAACCCGCAGGCCCAGCTTTTTCTGCTGAGTGTATGGGATGAACTCTGCTTTGGCCCTCTGCAGCTCGGGCTTGAAAAAAACGAGATACAAAAACGGACAGAGGAACTGCTTGGCATTCTTAATATCAAACACCTAAGAGACAGGGGGCCGTGGGATTTGAGCGGCGGTGAGATGAGGAAGGTGGCATTCGGCACATGTCTCAGCGTTAATCCCGATGTTCTTCTTCTTGACGAGCCCACAACAGGACTGGACCCAAGAAGTCAGGTTGAGTTCGTGGACTTAATAAATGAATTGCGGCACGCAGGGAAAACAATAGTCACGGCAACGCATGACCTTGGTATAATTGAAGACATATCCGACAGGACAGTGGTCTTCGGAGAAGACCACAGGCTGCTGACAGAGGGAAAGCCATGGGATGTTATGGAGGATACAGATATGCTTCTCAGGGCAAACCTTATTCACAGGCATGTCCACAGGCACTGCTGGTATGCCCATGAGCACAGCCATTTCGGGACGCATGAACACGAACATATACAAGTGGAAAATAAACAGCCGCAAGTTGAAAGTCAGGCTATTAAGGAGGTAATCATCGCGATGACAGAATCGGATAAATTGAAAAAACTTCTTGAACACTGGGCAGAGCACAATGAAGAACATGCAAAGACATATCTTGAGTGGGCGGAAAAAGCAGGAGACTCAGGGGATAAAGAGTTGTCCTCTATACTTAAAGAGATTGCTGAAAATACAAAGAAGATGGATGGGTTGTTTGAAAAAGCAAAGAAGGCAATTGGAAAAGATTGAAATATCGGCACATTGCAATGAGGTTATGGCTGTCTTTCGGCAATATTAAACTATCTTTATAGGAGTTTGAGTGCCAATACGATATATCAGCTTTTTTGCAAATTTTCCTGCGGGGCTATCCGCTCCACTCTGTGGAGACTTCAGCCCCTATTCTAATAGACCCGTGAATCTTGCCTTAATCCAGTCACAGCCTCATTACGAGTAAGCTATTTGGGGGAGATTAATTATAAGAGGACAAATGAAATATAAACTTCCGGATGGGTTTGAAAACAAAGAAGATGCGATGGAGGCGTTGATCAAAAAAGAGATTGATGCTGCTGAATCAGAACTGTCTGCAGTGAGGCGGGGTATAGAAAAATTCCTTCTTGAGAAAAAAGGCTATGCCGCAAACGAGATAGAAAAAGACAGGGAATTTGAAGTTTTGATTGGAAATGAAAGATGCAAATCAAAAACAGACATTGTCATAAGCATTGACGGCAAAAGACTTATCTTAATTACATGTTCTGTCGGCGCGCTGGTTTCAAGAGAAAGGCAGGCAATTGCATGTGCGCGTGTGCTTGAGCCTTATCAGATACCTTTTGCAGTTGTAACAGACGCTGTAGATGCAATAATCCTTGATACATTAACAGGCGAGGTTATTAGCGAAGGCATGGAATCCATCCCTTCAAGGAATGAACTGGCTGAACTCATTAGCAAGATTGAATTAAAAGAATTGCCTCCTGAAAGGGCAGAGAAAGAGAAAAGAATCCTCCTTGCATTTGATGCGATAAAATGCACGATAAATTACGGAGAGTAGTCAAAACAAATCCTTCTGTTTTTCGCTGGAAGTTTTGATTGTATTTCTTTCATATCTCTCCGCAATCCTGAAAAGTTTTTCCGTAAATGCCACCTCGTCAATAAGCCCGAGCCTAAAGTCAGTTATAACAAGATAAAATACCTCTCTACGAGCCATAGGCAAGAAGCTCTTCATTTAGCGCCCTGTTTGTTTCAGCCATAAATATTTTTTGCCTACGGCGTTTCGGATGCAAAAAGGCCTGTGCTCAGATAACGCTCTCCCCTGTCAGGCAATATCACAACAACCTTTTTCCCTTTCCCTAATTTCTTGGCAACTCTTAATGTAGCCCACATCGCCGCTCCTGATGATATTCCGCAGAGAAGCCCTTCCTTGAGGGATAATTGTTTTGCTGTCTCAGCAGCATCTGAATCTGTTACAGGAATAACTTCGTTATATATCTTTGTGTTCAGCACTCCTGGGAAAAAGCCGGCCCCGATTCCCGCAATCTTATGAGGCCCGGAATTTCCGCCTGAAAGAACAGGTGATGCCGCAGGCTCTACCGCAGCTATCCATATATCAGATTTTTTGCTCCTTAGCGCCTCGCCAACGCCTGTTATCGTGCCGCCTGTGCCAACGCCTGCAACAAAACCGTCAGGCGCAGCGCCGAGTGCATCCGCTATCTCTATAGCGGTTGCCTTTCTGTGTATCTCAGGGTTCGCAGGATTTTCAAACTGTTGCGGCATGAAATAATCAGGGTTTGCTTTTGCTATCTCCTCTGCCTTTTCAACTGCACCCATCATGCCTTTTTTGCCCTCTGTTAAGACAAGCTCTGCGCCATAAGCCTGAAGCAGATGCCTTCTTTCCATCGACATTGTCTCAGGCATTGTAAGGATTAATTTGTATCCTTTTACTGCCGCTATCATTGCAAGCCCTATTCCGGTATTGCCGCTCGTAGGCTCTATTATTGTGCCGCCGGGCTTAAGCGCTCCGCTCTTTTCCGCCGATTCTATCATTGAAAGGGCAATCCTGTCTTTTACAGAACCGCCTATGTTGCATCCCTCAAGTTTTGCCCAGACCTCAGCATCATCCGCCTGGCATAAGCGGTT
>CAZHHV010000008.1:23053-26870 GCA_964532335.1 uncultured Nitrospiraceae bacterium | reverse complement strand
TCAATTGGTTCAAAATCTATGTAATACGGTGCCAAATCGTTTATAATTACCTAAAGAAATTTTTGAGCAATGTCTGCCTTATTTGGGTTAATTGAGCGATTTCATGCTGGACTTTTTATTCGTATCTTAACGCATCTATTGGATCAAGCAGAGAAGCCCTGTATGCAGGATAAAAACCAAAAAATATTCCGACTAATCCTGAAAAACAAAACGCAAGCACAACATAAAACGGAGATATGATTGTGGGCCACTCTGCAAAAGCAGAGAGAATCTTGGAGCCCCCTACGCCTATGATAATCCCTATAACACCGCCGATTAAAGATAATGTGAGCGCCTCAATAATAAACTGAAGCCTTATGTCCCAGGTCCTTGCGCCCACAGCCATTCTTATTCCTATCTCCCTTGTCCTTTCTGTAACCGATACCAGCATGATGTTCATAATCCCGATTCCTCCTACGATAAGAGAAACCGATGCAATGGCGCCAAGCAGCAGGGCCATTACCTTTGAAGACTGTTCCTGTGTCTGCATTATCTGGGTGAGATTCCTGACCGTAAAATCATTTTCCTGCTTTGGCCCTATACGATGCCTCTGCCTGAGCAATTCACTTATCTGTTTTTCGGCAGCAGGGAGGTCTTCTGTGCTCTTTGCCTTAACATGAATTATCCTGACCATGCCGGGGAACTGGGTTCCGAAAAGCTGTTTCTGAGCAACTGTAATAGGGAGTAATATGGTATCGTCCTGATCCGCTCCTGTAAGAGACTGCCCCTTCGGTTCAAGTACACCAATCACAGTAAACGGCACCTTTTTTATACGCACAACCTGACCCGTCGGATCTATATCGCCAAAAAGGTTGTCCACAACAGTCTGCCCCAGTAAGCATACCTTTGCTCCGCTCTTGACCTCCTGCTCGGTAAAAGGCCTGCCTGAAGCGAGCTGCCATTCCCTTACATTCAGCATATTAGGTGTTGTGCCCCTTATGCCTGTTGCCCAGTTCTGGTTCCCGTAAACAACCTGTGCAATCCCGCCATGCTCGGGCGCAACATCAGCAACTGCAGGGCTTTCTCTGAGAATAGCCTCGGTATCGCTCATGGTAAGTGTAGGCTGAGTTCCTATCCCCATCCTTACTCCACCAGGTGAAGTTGAGCCTGGCAGTATTATAAGAAGGTTGCTTCCTATGCTTGCTATCTGGTCTGCTATTTTCTGGCTTGCGCCTTTTCCCACAGCAAGCATTGCAATTACAGCGCCAACTCCGATAATAATGCCGAGCATTGTAAGGGCTGAACGCATCTTGTTCACCCTTAACGCCCTGAATGATATTTTCAAAGTTGAAGGTATGTTAATCATATCAGCTATCCGCTATCCGCTATCAGCTGTCAGCTTTTTGTTCATCATTTATAATGCAGCCGTCGCGAAATTTTATTATCCTCCTGCTGTATCCTGCTATATCGGCCTCATGGGTTATAAGTATTATTGTGATATTTGATTCTGCATTCAGCTTTGTGAAAAGCTCCATTATCTCAGCGCTTGTCTTTGTGTCAAGATTGCCTGTAGGTTCGTCTGCAAGGATTATCGGCGCATTATTTACAAGCGCCCTCGCAATAGCGACCCTCTGCTGCTGGCCTCCTGAAAGCTGATTGGAATAATGATGCTCCCTTCCCTCCAGACCAACACTTTTAAGCGCAGACATTGCCTTTTGCCTTCTTTCCTTTACGGTGACTCCGTTATAAAGCATGGGAAGCTCAACATTCTCAAGAGCGGAGGTCCTTGGAAGCAGATTGAACCCCTGAAAGACAAAACCTATCTTCCTGTTTCTTATAGCAGCAAGTTCATCCCTTCCGAGACTTCCGACATCACTGCCTTCAAGCAGATACCTGCCGCTTGTAGGCTTGTCAAGGCATCCAATGATATTCATAAAGGTAGATTTCCCTGACCCTGAAGGACCCATTATTGCTATGAATTCTCCATTTTCAATGCTGATAGAGATTGCACAGAGCGCCCTGACTTCAACATCACCGAGTTGATAGATTTTGGTGATTTCCTGCACATCAATAAGCGCCATATTAGAACATTCTCGGTGTAGCGGCGGGCTTTTGTTTTGTCTTTGTCAGAGATTCCACTATCACTTCCTGCCCTTCATTTATTTCACCTGAGATTAGTTCGGTATAACTTCCGTCACTCACGCCTGTAGATAAAGACAGGCGTTTTGGTTTTGGTTTTCCATCTGCAATTATCCAGACGCCCGCGCCCTTTTGCCCTGGCATCTTTTGCTGTGTCTTTTTCGGTTTATCTTTATCCTTGTCAGGCATGCTGAATCTCAAAGCGGCATTGGGTATTCTGAGGATATCTTTCTTTGCCGATATAATTATAGAAACATTTGCTGTCATTCCGGGCTTGAGTCTCAGTTCCGGATTACTGACCAGAATTACTGCGTTATACGTAACAACATTCTGGACATTTATAGGAGCGTTCCTGACCTGCGCTACCCTACCCTTAAAGATAATACCCGGGTAAGCATCAACCGTAAACTCAACAGTCTGCCCGTGATTTACCCTGCCTATGTCAGCCTCAGCCACATTCGTATCTATCTGCATCTTTGTGAGGTCCTGCGCAATAGTGAAAAGAGTCGGCGTCTGAAAACTTGCGGCAACAGTCTGCCCGACATCCACATTCCTTGAAACAACGATGCCGTTAACAGGTGAAATAATTCTTGTATATCTGAGATTGGTTTCCGCAACCTTCAATGATGCCTCTGACTGTGCAATCTGAGCCTTTGCCGCATTTATCTGAGCCTTTGCCGTTTCATAATTTGTCTCTGCTGTGTCAACCTCGCTTCTGGCAATGAGATGCTTTGAGAAAAGCGCTTTATTCCTCTCCATCGTCCTTTTCGCATCAATAAAAGACGCCTCGGCCTTCTCCAGATTTGCCTTGGCGGAAAGGAGATTTGCCCTTGCCTGCTCAACCTGTGCTTCAAATATTGCAGGGTCAATCTGTGCTATAAGCTGCCCCTGCTTAACAGGTGAATTGAAATCTGCATAAATAGTCTTTATTGTCCCTGAGACCTGGGTGCCGACAAGCACGGTGGTTACTGCATTTACATTCCCTGAAGCAGTAACCATCTCAACTATGTCCCCCTTGCTGATTTTTTCGGTTCTGAAGTTTAATCCGTTCTCTTTGGTTCTCAGGAAAAAAAATGCGGCTATGCCCAGCAATATTACGGTTAAGCTGATTATCACTATCTTCTTCATCTTAAATGCCCTTTCAAATCCCCCCATCCCCCCTTTTCTAAAGGGGGGCGAGGGGGGATTATATTTTCATTTTCCTTTATGCTGAGTAATCGGCATGAATGTTTCATTATCTAACCCCCATTGCTTTCTCAAGACTTGCCGTTGCAATATTGTAGTCCGAGAGAGCCTGAATATACGATGTCTTCGCATTGCTGTATACAATCTGAGCGTCTGTAACTTCCAGAAGATTTCCAAGACCTGCTACATATCTGCCGCTTGCAAGCTCAAGGTTTTCCTGCGCCTGCCTTACAATAAGCTGTGCAGTAGAAATCCTCTCCTCAGCCTCCCGCAGATTAAGATATGCCTGCTGAACTTCAAGAAGAACACCCTGCCTGAATGATTCCTCCTGAGCCTTAAGCACATTCAACTTTGCCCTTGCCTCTTTCACCTGATGTTCGGTCAAATAGCCGCTGAATATAGGCAGCGTAATGGTCACACCTACATTCCAGCCATCCTGCAGCGGAAGTTTTTCACCTGACCAGTCATAACTGGCATTGCCTGACAGTGTTGGATAGTATCCCTTTTTCGCAAG
>CAZHHV010000008.1:0-23043 GCA_964532335.1 uncultured Nitrospiraceae bacterium | reverse complement strand
CAAGGTGTATTGAGGACTCCGCAGCAGCCTTCTTTGTGATTACTGACTTAAGATCCGGCCTGTTCTCATATGCCTTATCAATCGCATCCTTGAGCGTTATGTTATATTTCTGATATAGAAGAGCGTCTTCAATCGTGTATTCAGGAGCATTAGGCATACCCATCGCATTGTCAAGAACAACCTTCGTTATCCTCTGGGCATTTTCCGCCTTTATACGATTAAGTTTTGCATTGCTTAAATCCACCTCTGCTTTTGTCACATCAAATTTCGGTTTTGTGCCGGCTTCATAAAATCCTTTTGCCTGCTGAAGGTGCTGATCAAACTGCTTAACAGTCTCCTCCGCAACATCCCTGTTCTGTTTTGCCTGTAAAAGTCCGTAATAGGCCTGTTTGACATTGAAGACTACCCTTTCTTTTATGTTCCTGAGGTCAGAAGTTGTTGCCTCGCGATTCAGCGTCTGAATTTCCACTTCGGCTGAGGTCTTTCCAAAATCAAAGATGTTCTGTTTAAGCGTTGCGCTGCTCTTATATTCATCAAGGGAATTATTTGAAGTCTTGGAAACAGGCGAATACTTTTTGTAGCCTGACGACAGGTCTACCTGCGGATAATAATTAGCCTTTGCCTGTCCTATCCTACTCTGATTTACCTCCACCTCACCAGCAGCGGCAACGATGTCAGGGTGTTTTTGCAGGGCGATTTCAACACACCTTTTTAAATCGAGAACCTCGCTCGTTTTTATGGCCTCCTCAGCCCCTATCCTGTAAGGAAGAACTAACAGGAGCAGCGCGATAGTGAAAATGGCTTTTCTCATATTTTACCTCCTGCCTTTCATGACTGCTGTTTCCATCTATTTATTTTAACCCAAAAAATATATTTTTTATATTTAATGCATGTCGCCGTGAACTAATCCTCCCTTTGCAGTCTTCATAAATAACACCAGTGGAAGCGTGCAGACCAAAAGCACGCCCAACAGATAAAAAGCGTCATTGAATGAAAGCATGGAAGCCTGCCTGAGCAATTGATGATAGATGGCGCTCAGTCCTGCATCAGCGGACTCGGACGCCGGAACACCTCTATACTGAAACAATTGGGCTGCCTTTGAAGATGCCGTCTGATAAGCAGTATCAAAGGGGGTAAGATGTTCCACTATACGCACCTGATGAAACTGCGCTCGCCTTGCAATCATGGTTGTGATAAATGCAACGCCAAAGCTGCCGCCAAGATTTCTGAGGAGGTTATAGATAGCCGATGCATTTGCCATATCTTCCTTTTTCACATTTGCCATTGTCATTGTTGTAAGCGGAACAAAGAGAAAACCCATCCCGACGCCGAGCACCACCCTCGGCCATATGATTGTATTGAAATCCGCATTAAGATTAAACACGGACATTAAATGAGTGGAATAAGCGGCTATGATTATGCCGGAACCGAGCAGTATCTTAGGATTCATCTTTGTCACAAGCATTCCCGCCACAGGCATCGCGATAAGCGTTGCGATTCCTCCGGGACCGAGCACCACTCCGGCAAGTGTAGCAGTGTAGCCCATCAGTGTCTGGAGGAATATCGGAAGAAGCACAATACTTCCAAAGAGATTGAAAAACGCAAAGAACATGACAACATTCCCAGCGCTGAATGAAATGTTCTTGAATGCTCTCAGATTAACTATAGGATGCTCTGCAAAGAACTCTATAATCACAAAAAGAGCCAGCGATGACACAGATATTATCGTAAGCCATGTAATAAACCCTGATGAAAACCAGTCCTCCATCTGGCCTTTATCAAGCGCTATCTGGAGGCATCCAAGTCCGATTGCAAGAAATGCAAGTCCCCAGTAATCTATCTTCATCTTCATCCCCTTCATATAAGGCGGATCAACTATAAAAAATATTACCATCAGGATTGAGACGATGCCTATGGGTATGTTGATAAAGAATATCCAGTTCCATGACCAGTTGTCGGTAATCCAGCCGCCAAGCAAAGGGCCGATAATAGGACCAAACATTATTCCCACGCCGAATATTGCCATTGCCATGCCGTGCTGCCTCTGCGGAAATGTCTCAAGGAGTATAGACTGGGAAATAGGCATCAGGGCGCCGCCGCCGATGCCCTGAAGTATTCTGAAAAACACAAGGCTTTGGAGACTCCATGCAGAACCGCAAAGCAGCGAACTCAGGGTGAATAATGATATAGAAAAAATCAGATACCTCTTTCTTCCAAAAAGCCTGCTGAGCCATCCTGTCATCGGTATTATTATTGCGTTAGAAACAAGATAAGAGGTTATGGTCCATGTTGATTCGTCTATGCCTGCGGAGAGGCTTCCGCGGATATGATCAAGGGCGACATTAACAACCGAGGTGTCGATAATCTCTATAAGAGTGGGAAGCATTACTGTTAATGCAATAATCCACTTACTCACTTTTTAATTCCATGCTCCATGATGCAAGATACAGGATGCATGATAGATTTATTTTTAATCTCCGCATCTTACATCTATTTCCCCGCAATTATTGTCGCTTCAACAGACATCCCTATTCTTAAAATACGCTCCGGGTCCGTCCCCTTATCAAGAATAATCTTTACAGGTATCCTCTGCACAACCTTGACATAATTTCCTGTTGCATTCTCCGGCGGGAACAGTGAAAAGACAGCGCCTGTGCCGGCCATAATGCTTTCAATCCTGCCGTTGAATTTTCTGCCAGTATATGTATCAATCTTAATCTCAACCTTCTGACCAACCCTCACCTTTGCAAGCTGTGTCTCTTTATAGTTTGCTGTAACCCATATATCCTCAAGCGGCACAACAGCCATCAAAGGCTGTCCTGCCTGAATATGATTGCCGGACTCTACTGACTTCTTTGTAACATAACCGTCAGCCGGTGCAATAACCTTTGTATAACTCAAGTTAAGTTCTGCAGCGCCAAGAGACGCCTCTTTCTGCTTTGCCAATGCCTTTTGCGGCTCTATGGAAGCCTCTGTCTGTTTAATAAATGCCTTCTGTGTTTCAAGACGCGCCTGCATCTGGTTGAGTTCTTCCTTGGCAGCCTTTACCTGCGCAAACGTAACATCGTATCCTGTTTTTATCTTCTCGTATTTTTCTTTCGGAATAATATCTTCCTTGAGGAGATTCTCTGCCCTTCTTAAATCCGTATCTGCCTGCCTCATGTTTGCTTCCTGAAGCTCCAGGTTAGCCTTTGCACCTCCAAGCGCTGCCTTAAGCTCTTCAAACTGCTGTTTTGCTGTTTGAAGCCTATATTTAATTTCAGATATCTTTGCCTTTTCAGCGTCAAGTCCTGATAATGCCTCTTTTGTACGCAGACCGTAATCTTCAGAATCTATCTCAAGAAGGATATCCCCCTTCCTTACAAACTGGTTGTCATTGACATATATATTCTTTGTTGTCCCCGGCACCTTAGAGGATATGGTATGAATACGGCCATCTATAAAGGCATCATCTGTTGAGATATGAGTGCTCTTATATCTGACATAAAAGAAACCTGCAATAATCCCTGCGATTGAAACAGCGGCAAAGACAAAGGCGATAATAATCTTCCTTCTGTGATTACCGTTAGTTAATATCCTGCCGTCTTCCATTTTCATCCTCTGTAATTCAGTTCACGCTGTGGAGGATCTCTTTATCCTTTCTTCCAAACCAGCCTGAAATATTTTTCTGAAATGCCTCCATGTAAACGTAAAAAACCGGCGTTATATAAAGTGTTATAATCTGTGAAAATAAAAGCCCTCCGACAACGGCGAGCCCGAGAGAACGCCGTGACTCCGCACCTGCGCCGAACCCGATTGCTATTGGCAGCGTACCCATAAGCGCCGCCATTGTGGTCATCATGATAGGCCTGAAACGGATAATGGCTCCTTCGTAAATGGCGTCCACCGGCTTTTTCCCCTCGTTTCGCTGGGCCTCCAGCGCGAAGTCAATCATCATGATTGCGTTCTTCTTTACTATGCCGATGAGCATGATAATACCGACGAAGGCGTACAGGTTGAGGTCTTTGCCGAAGATCAGGAGAGTGATGAGCGCTCCAAAACCGGCTGACGGCAGGCCTGAGAGAATGGTCAGAGGGTGGATGTAACTTTCGTACAGGATGCCGAGCACGATATAAATCACAACAATGGCGAGGATGAGAAGCATAGCAAGCCCTTTGGTCGAAGCCTGATATACCTGAGCAGTTCCCTGAAAGCCGGTGGTAATGGATGCCGGCAAGGCTTTAGCCTCTTTCCCTATTGCTGTCACAGCATCACCCAGCGGAGTGCCGGGCTTGAGGTTAAATGAGACAGTAACGGCATTGATCTGTCCAAGATGGTTAACAGACAAAGGGCCGAGACCTTTTTTGATAGTCGCCAGCGAGTAAAGCGGAACCAACTGCCCTGTATTCGCACGGACATAGAGCAACCCAAGCGCTGACGGATCCATCCGGTACCGGGGATCTACCTCCATAATCACCTTGTACTGGTTTGAAGGAGAATATATTGTTGAGACCTGCCTTGCGCCATACGCAGAGTACAGGGAGTCCTCAATCTGCTGTGCTGTAACTCCGAAGGCTGCGGCCCGGTCCCTGTCAATCTCGAGGTTAACCTGCGGATTCTCTATCTGCAGGTCGCTGGTCACGTCCTGAATCATCGTAAGCCCGCGCAATTTCATCTCAAAGTCAGAAGCATGTTTATAAAGTCCATCAGTATCCGGGCTTTGAAGTACAAACTGGTACTGCGCCTTTGACAGAGTCGCCTCAAGCCGGATAGGCAGCGGGTTCTGCATAAACATCAGGACACCCGGAACCACCATTACCTTAGGCCTGAGACTCTGAATAATTTGGTCTGCATTCAACTTTCGCTCATGCCGGGGTTTAAGCTTCATGAACATGAAGCCGCTGTTGGAGCCGACACGCGTTCCGCTCGCTCCGGCTGATGACATGAAAGCCTCAACATTAGGGTCCTCCAGCACGATTTCCGCCAGTTTCTGCTGGTGCCGCTTCATGTCCTCGAATGAGATACCCTGCGCGCCTTCTGTTATGGCGAATATAGCGCCGATGTCATCAGACGGAAGAAGACCGGTCGGCATCTTCGTGAAAAGCCAGACCGTCAGTACTGCCATGACAACGGTAATTACCATCACGGCACGGCGCCGGCCAAGCACTATCTTGAGGGTCTTCTTATAAAGATTGCGCATACCGTCGAAAAAACGCTCCATAATATTGTACAAACGTCCATGCCGCTTTTCGGTTTGTGGCTTGAGAAAACGGCTGCAAAGCATTGGCGTGAGGGTAAGGGAAACAGCGCCCGAAATCAGTATTGAAACCGTGATAGTCACAGCGAACTCATGCAACATCCTTCCAAGCATCCCTGCCATAAAAAGAACCGGAATGAAGACCGCCACCAGTGAGAGAGTCATGGAGATGATAGTGAACCCTATCTCCTTTGAACCCCTGAATGCCGCATCCATTGGTTTTTCGCCGTGCTCCATGTGGCGCACAATGTTTTCGAGCATGACTATGGCATCGTCTACAACAAAGCCCACCGACAGAGTCAGCGCCATCAGGGTTATATTGTTAACCGAGAATCCCAGTCCGTACATTGCCGCAAACGTACCGATGATCGAGAGCGGCAGCGCAAGGCTTGGAATGACTGTGGCCGACAGGTTGCGAAGGAAAAGAAAAATTGCCAGAATAACCAGAGCAATTGTAAGCACAAGAGTGAATTTGACATCCGCCACTGACGCCCGGATAGATTCCGTGCGGTCGAAGAGAATGTTAAGCTGAACGTTACCCGGCAACTGGCTGCGAAAACCGGGGATTTGCCGCTTTATGCTGTCAACAACCTCTATAGTGTTCGTGCCCGGCTGCCGCTGGATAGCCAGAACAATAGCCCTTGTGGATTTACCTCCGGAGTTATACCATGCCGCAATTTTATCATTTTCCACACTGTCGACAACCTTTGCGATATCCTGTAACCTGACAGGCGAGCCGTCACGGTACGTTACGATCATCTGCTTAAAAGCCTCTGCATTGTAAAGCTGGCCTGTAGCCTGTATGGTGAATGCCTGTTTGTCTCCCTGAAGCCCGCCAGTCGGCAGGTTAATGTTCCAACGTGCCAAAGCGGATGAAACCTCATCTATGCCTATCTTGCGGTTCGCGAGAGTCTGAGGGTCAAGTTGAACCCGAACCGCATACTTTTGCGAGCCGTAAACAAGAACCTGCGCCACACCATTTATCATCGATATACGCGGCGCGACGATTGTATCGGCAAACTCATTCACATCCGACAGAGGAAGGGTCGGAGAGCTGAGGGCCAGATATAAAACAGGCTGGTCAGCCGGGTTTACCTTGTTATATGAAGGCGGACTCGGCATATCCTGCGGCAGTTGGCGTGCAGCCTTGGATATTGCTGCCTGAACATCCTGTGCCGCAGCGTCTATATCACGCTCCAGTGCGAACTTTAGCGTGATAATCGAGATCCCCTGACCATTGGTAGATGTCATTGAGTCAAGGCCCGAAATCGTCGAAAACTGTCGCTCCAGCGGGGTTGCGACAGCGCTGGCCATAGTCTCTGGACTCGCCCCCGGCAGATTGGAGGTAACCTGTATTGTCGGAAAGTCGATGCTCGGCAGATCGTTGACAGGCAAAAGCCTGTATGCAAAAACCCCGAAAAGCATCACTGCCAGCATGACAAGGCTGGTCATTACAGGGCGTTTTATAAATAGATCTGAAATATTCATTGCTTAACGCTGCCTTTTCCCTCTGCGGCCGGTTGACCCTGATTCCGTATCTCAACCTTTGCACCCGGCATAAGGCGCATTTGGCCATCAGTGACCACCTGCTCGCCTGCCGACAGCCCCTTTTCTATAACCGTTACATCTTCATATGTGATGCCCACGGTAACCGGTCGAAGTTCCGCTGTCCCATCTTTCACAACAAAGACGAACTGCCCCTGCTGTCCTGTCTGTATTGCCTGTGTTGGAACGACTACCGCATCCTGTATGTTTGACAGAGTCATTCGGACCGTGACGAATTGCCCCGGCCAAAGGGCTTTTTCCTTATTACTAAAGGTTGCCTTAAGCTTGATTGTGCCGGTTGCGGTATCCACTGTGTTGTCCATAAAAGACAAAACACCATGAAAAGATTTTTTGTCTTCCTTTGACAAAAATGCCTCAACATTTAATTTCCCTATTGCCGTATATTTCTTAATCTCGGCAAGATTTTTTTCAGGGACAGAAAAGCTGACATATACAGGCTGTAACTGGTTTATAATTACCATCGGCTTATCGTCATTTGCCTTAATCAGGTTTCCTTGATTTACCATGAGGCTGCCTGTTCTGCCGGAGATAGGGGCATAAATAGTGCAGTATTCAACCTGCAACCGAGCGTTTTCTACAGCCGCTTTATCCGCCTCCATAGCGGCCTTAAGCGCCTCGGCATTAGCAAAAATCTGTTCATACTGAGAACGGCTGACCAGTTCATCGCGTAACAGCTCGGTATAGCGGCGTAAATCCTCTTCTGCTTTTTTAGCCGGCGCTGTATCACGCAGCAGATTAGCCTTGGCAGATTCAAGCGCTGTTTTATATGTCCGGGAGTCTATTGTGAAAAGAATGTCGCCTTTATTAACATCCTGACCCTCTCTAAAATAAACATGCGTAAGATCGCCGCCAATACGCGCCTTTACAGATACTGTTGAATATGCCTCAACATTCCCTATTGCGCGGATCTGAACAGGAACCGTCTTTTTAATCACAGCGCCGACAGTCACAGGCGCTACGGGCTTTTTCTCCTGTTGTTCTTTCTTGCTTGAACATGCAGGCAAAAACGAGATTGCGAATATAACCGCCAGACAGAAAACAACTGGAATAAGAGCAATACTGCGTTTGATCTTTATAATTATTTGTATTCCCATTAAGTCACCTTTACCATGTATTTTTATTTTATTTTCGATTCCGCTGTCTTCAACAGCATTCCTGTCACACGTTTCAGCCTTAAATCTGACAACTGATAGTTATATCCTGCATCCGCCAATTGCCTCTCTGCTGTAACGAGAAGCGTATTCGCATCCATAACGTCTATGCTGTTTGCAAGGCCGAACTCAAACTGTTTTGAAACAGCCTTATAGTTGTCTTCTGCAAAAGTTAGCTGTGCCCTGAACTTTCCCATAATTCCCTTCTGGGTTATCAGGTCGAGATAGGCGCTTTCAACCTCGATGTCTATCGACTTCTTTTTGTCCTCATATAAAAGCGCTGCCTGTCTCTGCCTTGCCTCTGCCTCTTTCACTTCTGCCGCCCTCAATCCACCCTCAAAAATCGGGATGCTTAGCTTAAAACCTCCGTATGCGCTTTCTTTATTGAGAGTTGAAGCTGACGGGTCTTCATCCTTTCTCGAATAAACGCCTTCTATGGAAAGCGTGGGCCAGTAAGAGCCTTGTGTATATTTAACCTGTTCCTGTCCGATTTTTTTCTGAAGTTCAAGTCCCTTGAGTTCAACCCGCTCTGAGAGAGCGATTGTTTTAAAACAGTTCATTGGTTCCGGCTGGCAGCTAACAGTCACTAAGTCCGGTTCCGGAGACAATAGGTTATCAACCCCGAGATGCTCGGGGTCTTTTAAAACAAAATCCCTCGCAATGCCGACAATCCTTGCAAGAACAGCCTTTGCAAGTTCCAGCGCATTTTTTGCCTTTATCTCATCTGATTGCGCGCCTGACAACTCCGCCTCTGCCCTGAGCAGAGCGGTCTTTGTAACCTCGCCGACCTTTAATCTTATATTTGCAGCAGCCCTGTGTTTTGTTAACCTTTCAACATTCGCCTTTGCAATATCCAAAGCCTTCTTCGCCCTCAGGACTTCATAATATGAGGCAGAGACGCTTAGAAGATATTCCTCCTTAACTGCATGGAGGTCATATCTGTTTTTCTCAATATTCCCCTTAGATATGTTAAAAGCGGTAAGCTCTCTTCCGCTCAGTGAAAATGACTGGTCAAGCCTCACTCCCCAGGATTTCGAATCTTCAGGCTGAATAAGCGTGTTTGAAGAAGAATATTTATCTTCCGTATATTTCGTATAATTTCCAAAACCTGAGAGCTTTGGCATAAGCGCTGCCACCGCTTTATCCTTCCCCTTCTGCGCAATGAACAAGTCTTCCTCTGATATTTTTATTCTCTCAGAACGTTCAAGCGCAATGCTGTAGAGGTCTTCAAGGCTGTACTCGATTGCATAGGCGCGCTGAGCAACAAAGAGCATCAAAAATAAACTAAATAATATAATATGGAATCTACTGATTATAGCCAACGGCTTAGTAAGAGTCTCGAATTTGAATTGACATTGATTGGAAAATCTCCTCGCCTCAGGCGAGTCGCCAAGGTGACCCTCGCCCCTCTTTGCAAAAGAGGGGAATCCCTCCCTTTGGCAAAGGGAGGTTAGGAGGGATTTTATAGCTAATGTAGTTATAATTTTCAGACCATTAATAAAAGCTGACCTCTGACTCCTCATCTGTTGTCCCTCCTTAAAAGTCCATTGAGCAGCAGTTCACTGCACTCACGGGGAGAGAAAAGCGCATCCGTCTCCACTATGAGAGAAAGAACAAAACCCCTGAGAGTGCAGATAATTATCTTTGCAGTCTCCTTTACGTTGCACTTTTTAAACACTCCCGACCTTATTCCCTTTCTTATAATGCCCTCAATAAATCCTCTCTGCGTCTTAAAGAACTTCCTTTTTGCGCTGATACCGAATGCGAATCCGTGTTCCCTTCCCTGAACAAGTATAAGTTCTCTATGTCTTTTGGCATAAGCCAGGTGCAGTGATATGAACTTGCTTACAGCCTCTGCAGGGTCATCTATATCTTTCAGAGACTTTCTCGTCATATCCGCAAGCTCGTCCAGCATGGATTTAATAAGAGTAAGATAAAGCTCATCCTTATTTTTGAAATACAGATAGAGGCCGCCGATGCTTATGCCTGAGGCATTAGCAATCATCCTCATGCTCGCCTTAGAGTAGCCATGCTCCGAGAACAACTTCAGCGCAGCATCAACAATCCGCTTCTTTGATTCTATGCCTGAACGTTTGTTCATGTGAACTTATGTTCAGTTTATGACAAAAGCATTTTTCTGTCAAGATTTTTTTGAATAGAAAAGTTAAATCTTTTTATGGCAGGTATGTCTGTCTAAAGAGACTGCGGCTGGATTAAGGCAAGATTAAACTGCTTATGTTTGGCAGGCATGTGAGTTGAAAAAGCTTTACGGCAGCACCTTAGTAAGGCATTTATGATAATAATAAAGTATTCTTGTTAGAATCCCAACGGATTTAAATACTCCATATAACAAAATCTTGCTGCGTCGTAAAGGTTTTGAGGCGCATATGCCTGCCAAATTGTTCACCGTAGAATACTTTTTCGAGAGGCTGCGGCTGGATTGAGGCAAGATTCACCTATTTTCCCACTGCCATGCTGTCTTTATAATATATTCAAGGTCATCATATTTTGGCTGCCAGCCGAGTTTCTGTTTTATTTTTGTGTTATCAGCAATCAATATTGAGGGGTCTCCTTCTCTTCTGAGGGTTTCCTCAACTTTAAAGTCAATCCCTGTAACCTTTTTAGCGGCTGCAACAACCTCCCGAACCGAATATCCGTGTCCATACCCGCAATTAAAGACTTCACTCTTGCCTCCGTCTAAAAGATATTTGAGGGCAAGAATGTGAGCATCCGCAATATCATCAACATGGATGTAATCCCTTATGCAAGTTCCGTCAGGAGTAGGATAATCTGTCCCAAAAACCTGCAATTTTTCAAATTCTCCCTTGGCTGTTTTTAGAGCCCTTGTAATCAAATGCGTTGATTCTTTGTATGCCTGTCCTATTCTACACCCACCATCTGCGCCGGCAACATTAAAATACCTTAGCGATACATAATTGAAATCATTGTCCGCCAGATGCATATCTCTCAAAATCTTTTCTGCCATCATTTTTGATGCCCCGTATGGATTGATGGGATTCATCGGCGCATTTTCATTAACGGGCATTGTCTCCGGCATCCCGTAAACAGCGGCAGTTGATGAAAAAATAAAGTTTCTTGCGCCGCATGCCATCATAGTTTCCAGAAGATTCAGGGTATTTACAGTATTATTTTGATAGTATTTAAGCGGCGTCCTGACACTTTCAGGGACAACAATGGATGCGGCAAAATGCATAATGGCATCCGGCTTGAATTTGACAATTGTTTTCTTTAATGTTTCTTTGTTAGAAAGGTCAGCGGCTATCAACTCGCCATATAAAACAGACCACTTGTTACCGGTGGAGAGATTGTCATAGGTCAGAACCTCATGCCCTGCCTCTCCCAATGCCTTCACAACATGGCTTCCGATATATCCTGCGCCGCCTGTAACGAGGATTTTCATCTTGGAATAAATAGTTTCAAATTCTGGTATCCCCAGATCTACTTAACCTTTACAGCCCTGTTCCGTGAATTAAGGATGACTATCCTAGGCTTGAACTTTATTATGCCCTTGTCTTCAAAGTATCCATAGCAGAATATTATTACCCTGTCGCCGACAGCGCCCTTTCTTGCCGTAGGCCCGTTCAGACATATCACGCCTGAATTTTTTCTGCCGGGTATCACATAAGTTTCAAACCTCTCGCCGTTGTTGAGGTTGCTTATCATGACCTGCTCATAGGGAAGGATTCCGGCTTTCTTGAGTATATCCTCATCTATGGTGATGCTGCCCTCATATTCAAGATTTGCCTCTGTCACATTTGCCATGTGTATCTTTGCCCTGAGCATACACCTTAACATAATGCCTCCTTCATTCTATTATCCTTGGCACCCTGTAAAATTTATCCGTATGGTCAGGAGCATTCGCAAGCGCATCTTCCCTTGATATTGAAGTTTTCTGAACATCGTCGCGCATTACGTTGCTTAATGATACTACATGAGAAGTCGGTTCAACATCTTTTGTATCAAGTTCATTCAGCTTTTCCATATAGCTTAGGATACCCTGAAGCTGCGCGCTAAAAGCCTCCCTTTCTTTCTCGGAAACCGACAGCCTTGCAAGTTTTGATATGTATTCAACAGATATTTTCATATCTTCTCAAGGTTTGCAAATCTGAGAGCCAGTCTCTTTACTCCTATAACCGGGAAATTTACCATGACTTTCTGCTCCTCTCCATCCCCGTAACATTCCCTTATAACGCCTACGCCCCATTTGGGATGCTTTACCCTGCATCCGACAACATACAACATCGGTTTTTTAAACTGAACAGTTTTCCTTACCGCAACTGTGAGAGGCTGAGGGCTTGCCGATTTCTCTATGCGCTGGCAGCACTGCTGCGGTATATCGGCAAGAAATCTCGACGGCTCCTGTTCCTGCACCTTTGTGTACAACCTTCTCTTTTTCGTGCCAGTAAGCCACAGCACATCCTTTGCCCGCGTCATGCCTACATAGAATAATCTCCGCTCCTCGGATATCTCATCTTCATTCTGAAGCGCCTTGAAATAGGGCATCAGCCCGTCTTCAAGCCCGGCAACAAAAACAACAGGAAACTCCAGTCCTTTTGTGCTGTGCAGTGTCATAAGCGACACGGAATTATCCGCATTAACATCATCCATTGCTGTCAAAAGCGCGGCCCTGTCGCTAAAGTCACCTATATCTTTTCCCTCCGCAGACGCAATGAGTTCATATATATTATGAGTTTTCTCTTCCTCAATAAAATCCATATATCCTGTTTTTTCAATTATCGCCTTCAGCATGTCAGCGGCTGACCTGTATTCATCAGAAGTGATATGCTCTATGATTTTGACAAATCCGTTGAGTTTTTCCCTTACAGACAAAGCAACGCTGTTTGCCTTTAATATCGCCTTAATCGCAGCAAAGAGACCTAACGATTTATTTTTTGCCTGATGCTCTACCTTTGAAAGCGTTGCGGCGCCTATTCCTCTCGGAGGGCAGTTTATTATCCGTCTGAGGCTTACATTGTCATCAGGATTCACGGCAAGCCGCATATATGCAATAATATCCTTTATTTCCTTCCGCTGATAGAAACTTATTCCACCCATAACACGATACGGGATCATCTCGTCTTTGAGGGCATCCTCTATGGCCCTGGCCTGAAAATTTACCCTGTAAAGAACAGCGAAATCCTTATAGCGGCATTCGCCTTTCAGGTAAAGTTCCTTTATCATGGCTGCTATATGCTTCGCCTCGTCTTCCTCTGTATTGAACCAGCAGTGATATACCTTCTCGCCGCAGCCCCTCTCCGTCCATAACTTCTTTGATTTTCTGTCCTGATTCCCTGCTATTACTGCGCCTGAGACATCAAGTATGTTCTGTGTTGAGCGATAGTTCTGTTCAAGTTTTATGACCTTGGCCCGCGGAAAATCCTTTTCAAAGTTAAGAATATTTCTGACATCAGCGCCCCTGAATTTGTATATGCTCTGGTCATCGTCGCCGACAACGCAGATATTGTCCCTTGCGGCAAGCAATTTTAACAGGCGGTATTGCGCATAGTTGGTATCCTGAAATTCGTCAACGAGAACATAATTAAATATAGTCCGGTATTTTTCAAGCAATGCAGGGTTCTCCTCAAAAAGTTTTACCGTAAGCATTATAAGGTCATCAAAATCCAGCTCATTGGACCTCTTGATTTCATCCTGACATCTCACATATACCTTTGCAAGTTTTTCATCAAAACCGAAACCATCCGTCTTTGAAAGGAACCTGCTCGGGGTTACGAGTGAAGACTTCAAAGAACTTATCCTTGAAGCAACACCTTTATACATCGCCTCGTATATCCTGAACTCCTTCAGTATGTGCCTTATAAGATTACAATGGTCATCAGCATCGTATATTAAAAAATTATTATTGTAGCCGAGCGCCTTTATCTCCTTCCTGAGTATCCTGTTGCACTGCGAATGGAATGTGCCTATCCATGAACCGTCCATATCCTTTCCGATAAGCATGGCTATTCTGCGCTTCATTTCATCTGAGGCCTTGTTTGTAAAGGTGACGGCAAATATTGAATGCGGAGAAATCTTGTTTGATTTTGTATGATATGCAAACTTATGAGTGATGACCCTTGTCTTGCCGCTGCCGGCGCCGGCAAGCACAAGAAGAGGACTTCCTTCATGGAGCACCGCTTCTATCTGCTGGGGATTCAGGTCGTTCAATAAAATCTCTTTTGACATTGCAACTCTTTCTTTAGATTAACAAATACAGACTATGTGTGTCCATGCTGCTTCTAAAACATATCTCACTCAACGGTTACACTTTTAGCCAGATTTCTGGGCTGGTCAACATCGCATCCTCTTAATAGACCTATATGATACGCAAGAAGCTGCAGCGGGATTGCCATTAAAATTGCCGACAAAAAAGAATTAGTCTCAGGCACAGAGATGCAATAATCGGAACGGCTGCATACCTCTTTGTTGCCCTCGTCAGTTACTGATATAATCCTGCCCCCCCTGCTTCTTACTTCTTCTATATTAGATAGAACCTTATCATAAAGTCTACCCCTTGGCACTAAAAATACAGATGGAAGAACCTCGTCAACAAGCGCTATCGGGCCATGTTTCATTTCTCCTGCAGGATAACCCTCAGCATGAATGTAAGATATTTCCTTGAGTTTAAGCGCGCCTTCAAGCGCAATGGGATAATTTATCCCCCTCCCCATATACAGAAAATCATCAGCCTTAAACAGTTCTTTTGCTATGCGTTCAATTACATTATCCGCCGCGATAATCTTCTCAACCAGCCCCGGCAGAAAAAGGAGATCCCTGAGCAATCCCATAGCTGAATCACTGTTTACAGTTCCCTTAAGCCTGCCGAGCCCCACTGCAAAGAGATAAAGCCCTACTATCTGCGTGGTGAATGCCTTTGTTGATGCAACGCCTATCTCAGGCCCTGAATGAGTATAGAACACTGCATCAGCCTCTCTTGATGCAGTGCTGCCCACAACATTGCATATGCTCAGAGTCTTGGCCCCAAGCCTCTTTGCTTCTCGTTGGGCTGCAAGCGTATCTGCTGTTTCTCCTGACTGCGTTATAGCTACTAAAATGCTGTCTTGCCCAATCACAGGATTCCTGTACCTGAATTCTGATGCTATATCAACTTCTACAGGAACCCTTGCCAATTCCTCTATCATGTATTTCCCGATAAGGGCGGAATGCCATGACGTGCCGCATGCAACAATGAAAATCTTTTGCGCCTTTTTCAGGTCTTCCTCTTTTATGCCGAACTCATCCATATTGACTTCGCCGCTTTCAGGATAAAACCTTCCCCTTAAGGTGTCTGCTATCGCCCTTGGCTGTTCATATATCTCTTTAAGCATAAAATGTTTGTAACCGCCTTTTTCAGCCATGGCAGGGCTCCACGAGACAGATACAACTTCCTTCTGAACAGGCTCACCGTTAAGGGTTGTCACGACCACGCCGTCACCAGTCATTACAACCATCTCTCCGTCATCAAGAAATATCACATCTCTTGAATAATTGAGGAAAGCAGGCACATCAGACGCAAGAAAAAATTCTCCGTCGCCAAGGCCGACAACAAGCGGGCTGTCCTTTCTTACCCCAACGATCTTGCCGCGTTCTTTTTCATTTATCACTGCAAGCGCATATGCGCCCCTGACCTCTTTAAGCGCTTTTCTGACAGCATCTTCCAGAGGATAATCTGCGGCGTATTTTTCTATCAGATGGCATAGAACCTCTGTGTCGGTCTCTGAGGTAAACTTATATCCCTCCTCAATAAGTTTCTTTTTAAGCTGTAGATAATTTTCTATTATCCCGTTGTGCACAATTATTATCCCGCCTGACTTGTGAGGATGCGCATTTTCTTCTGATGGCTTTCCATGAGTCGCCCATCTTGTGTGCCCTATGGCGGTAGCGCTGAACGGTTTGTCAGAGTCTATAATCGCGTACAGGTCTTTAATCTTCCCTGTGCACTTCCTTATCTCTACGCCTCTTTCATTAAAAAATGCGATTCCCGCAGAATCATAGCCCCTGTATTCAAGGCGCTTGAGCCCTTCAAGTATTATTGAAACCGCATTCTTTTTGCCTGTATAGCCTATTATCCCGCACATATCAAACCAGTGAACAGTGATTAGTGAACAGTTTTTACTGACACTGACACATTAATTCTCCTCCTCTTTCTTCACTCGGAACTTTTTATCTTTGACTGACAACTGACGACTGACGACTGACGACTGTCTTTTAACTGCCCATCCCTCTATATTCCTCTGGTCTGCCCTGCTCACTGAAAGCGACATGGCAGGAACACACTTGGTAATGGTAGAGCCGGCGCCTACATATGCGCCTTTGCCAACTTTTACAGGCGCAACCAACTGTGTATCGCTGCCTATAAAAGCGCCGTCTTCAATTGTTGTCCTGCTCTTCTTTTTGCCGTCATAATTGCATGTTATGGTGCCTGCTCCGATATTTACGCCCTTTCCTATAGAGGCGTCACCAAGGTAACTGAGATGAGACGCCTTTGTCCTGTCTCCTATCACAGATTTTTTTACCTCAACAAAATTCCCTATCTTTGCCTCGGATCCTATATCGCATCCCGGCCTGATATGAGCAAAAGGTCCCACCACTGCCCTTGCCCTTACAATAGAACCCTCAATCACGGTGGAGTCCTTCACTACAGCGCCGTCTTTGATAACGCTGACAACAATGCGCACATTCGGATATATGGTGCATCCTCTGCCTACTTCAGTCCTGCCTTCAAGACAGACATCAGGATAAATAATTGTATTCTTTCCTATCGCAACATTGCCTGAGATAAAGATTGAATCGTGGTCAAGAAATGTAACGCCTTTTTTAATCCAGACATCAAACAGTCTTTCCCTGAATATTTTCCGCGCCTTCATCAGTTCGGATGCTGTATTAACTCCCATCATCTCATCCTCAGAGCCTATACAGTAGGCGTTCATTTTATAACCCTTGTTTCCGGCGATGCCGATAATATCCGTAAGGTAATACTCGCCCTTTGCAATATTAAGCGGAATTTCTTTAAGCAGCGATAAGACGCCGGATTCTATAGCATATACTCCGCTGTTAACCTCATTGATTTTTCTCTGAGCCTCTGTCGCATCCTTATCTTCTACAATTGCGTTAATACGGCTGTTTCTGTCCCTTAATATTCTTCCGTATGAAGCAGGATTTGTTGCAGCAAAAGAGATAAGAGAAATATGATTCCCGCCTGTTCGATGCAGACTCAGAAATTTCTTCAATGTCTCTGATGTGATGAGCGGGACATCACCGTTTAATACGAGTATTGTGCCTCTGAAATCTTTCAGCAATGTCTTTGCCCTTAAGAGCGCATCGCCTGTTCCGTTGGGTTTTTTCTGTATAACAAATGAAAGATTGCTCTGTTTCCCTTTAGTAATCCCCCCTCGCCCCCCTTTAATAAAGGGGGGATGTGGGGATTTATTAATAGCATCTTTTATTTCCCCGCAATTTTTTCCAACTACAATCACGATTTTTGACGGCTTAAGTCGTGATGCGGAATCAATCACACACTGCAGCATAGGTTTATCAAAAATCCAATGCAGAACCTTCGGCAAGGGAGAACCCATCCTTTCACCGCGTCCTGCCGCAAGGATAACCACTGCAAGTTTCATTCTTTTGACTCCGATATCCGGGACGGCGCTGCAATGCCGCCTGAAAGTATTATCTTAATGCCCTCATCTATAGGAATATCCGTATAGAAAACATCACCCTCGCTCAGCAGAACTATCTCGCCGAGATACAGATTATTCGTAGGAACATATATCGCCCTCAGACATGATTCCTTACCGCTCTTGGATGCTTTTATCGTGCACTCCTTTGTAAGAAAGCCGAAGGCATAGGCGCCGGGCCTTGGATACTCAACTATTACAAATTTTTTGAATGAACTGTTGTTTTCAGGCGAGAATGCGTCAACGAGCTGCTTTATTGCCGTATAAATACCCTTGAATACAGGTATTCTGACAACAGCCTTTTCAAAAAACTCTATCAGCTTTTTACCGAAAACATTTGTTGATATTATCCCGATAAGAAATATCAAAAATACCGCAGAAATGAACCCGAGGCCATGTACATTATAGCCCAGCATCTTGTTGTAAAGGGGGCCCAGTATGCCGTCAACAAACTCAAAAAACCATACGATAACCAAAACAGTAATTACCGCAGGAATTGAGACAATCAACCCGGCAAGAAATTTTCTTTTAAGAGTAGCGCGAATAGAAGTTACCATCTTGTTATTTATAATAAATCCACAGGCATTGATATTGCAAGAGTGTTATCTCTCATTAATCCCGTATCACTTTCCGATTTTCTCCGCGGCTTCGTCGGGAATATCAAAATTTGCATAGACATTCTGGACATCGTCATGGTCTTCAAGCGCATCCATAAGCCTAATCATCTGCTCTGCCGCCTTTCCGTCCAGCGCTACATAGTTTTTGGCAAGCATGGTTATTTCAGCTGACTCTATGGGAATATTTGCCTTCTCAATAGCAGCCTTAACATTATTGAAGTCTTCCGGTGCGGTTACTATCTCAAAGTTTCCTTCCTCAGGGTCGTTTTTCATATCCTCAGCCCCTGCATCAAGGGCAGCAGACATTACAGAGTCTTCAGCTGCCTTCGCCTTATTAACCAGAATATAACCCTTTTTATCGAATATCCATGAAACACATCCTGTTTCGCCGAGGCTCCCGCCATGTTTTGCCATCATATGTCTTATTTCAGGGACGGTTCTGTTTTTGTTATCAGTCAGGACCTCAATCATTAAGGCAACGCCGGAAGGGCCGTACCCTTCATACATGATTTCCTCATATGTAACTCCGGGAAGTTCGCCTGTGCCTTTCATGATAGCCCTTTTAATATTGTCGTGGGGCATATTGACTTCTTTTGCATTTTCTATGGCAGTTCGCAATCTTGGATTGCCATCAGGGTCGCCGCCCCCGAACCTTGCCGCAACCGCTATCTCCTTGACGATTTTAGTAAAGGCCCTGCCCCTTTTTGCGTCCGTATGAGCCTTTTTATGTTTTATCTGAGACCATTTGGAATGTCCTGACATTGTAATCCTCCGGTATGTTTTTAGATGTTCTATTCCTCTCTACGAGCCATCGGCTATATGATAATCTTTTATCTTTGTCAAAAGTGTTTTGTAACTCACCTGCAGGATTTCTGCCGCCCTGCTTTTATTTCCCTTTGTCTCTTTCAGCGCCTTTATTATCCTCTGCGTTTCAGCAATCCTTAACGCCTCTCTTGCGGCGTCTTCAAGCGCTCCGTCCATCGGGAGATTCTTCATGTATGATTCAAAGGCTAAAGGGCTCAACGATATATGTTCAGGCATTATCGCTTTCCCGTCGCATAATATTATGGCCCGCTCTATTGTATTTTCAAGCTCTCTGACATTCCCCTTCCATGGATACTCAACCATCATTTCAAGGGCTTCGGCAGAGATAGTCTTCAAAGGCGTCTTGAGTTCGGCGCAGTATTTATTTAAAAAAAACTCCGCAAGCATGGGAATATCCTCAGCCCTTTCCCTAAGCAAAGGAATCCTGACTGGAAACACGCTCAGCCTGTAGTAAAGGTCTTCCCTGAAGGTTTTTTCTGAAACAGCCTTTTCAATGTCCTTATTGCTTGCAGCGATTACCCTTACATCTATCTTTATCGTCTTCAGTCCTCCAATCCTTTCTATCTCTCCTTCCTGCAAAACTCTGAGCATCTTAGCCTGAAGCGCAACATCCATCTCGCCTATCTCATCAAGAAACACAGTGCCTTTATCAGCCAGTTCAAATTTGCCGGTTTTTTTGAAATCAGCGCCTGTAAAAGCTCCCTTTTCATGCCCGAAAAGTTCTGACTCCAATAGTTCCCTTGGTATAGCAGCGCAGTTTATAGGGACAAACGGATATTCCTTTCTCGGGCTAAGGTAATGAATTGCCCTTGCGAACAATTCCTTGCCTGTGCCGCTTTCGCCCAATACCAGCACCGTTGTCTTGCTCGGCGCAACCTTCTGTATCTGCCGGGCCACTTCTGCTATCTTTTCGCTTTTGCCTATTATCCTCGGCAGCCCAAGCTGTGATGAAAACTCCTCTTTCATAAGCATATTCTCTGTCATCAGTCTTTGAGTCTCAAGCGCCCTCTTCATAAGCACAAGAAGATGGTCTGTATCAAAGGGCTTTGTAATAAAATCAAATGCGCCTTCTTTAATTGCAAGCACGGCAGTCTCAACAGACCCAAAGGCAGTCATTACAATTACCGGCATTAAAGGATTCTCTTCCTTTGCAGCCCTTAATACATCTATGCCGTTTTTTCTGGGAAGTTTCAAATCAGTAAGGACAAGGTCAATCCTGTTTTCTTTTATTTTTTTTATGCCTTCCGGCCCGTCTTTTGCCGTAATAGTCCTGTAGCCCTCAGTCCTGAGGGTCTCCTTAAGCATATCTGACATCGATTCTCTGTCTTCAACTATAAGAATGGTATCCATAAAAAAGCCAACAGCAGTCAGCTTACAGCAATCAGAGGAATACGGAAGATTTATATTTTTTCTATCTGCTGAAAGCTGTATGCTGAATGCTTATATAGTATCACATCCTTGCATCCTTAAGTGCGTCCTTGCACGTGCAGTTTCTTGTATGAGGGATGTTGACAAAGGTCCTTTCTAAAAGAGTCTTCACCACTTCTGCAGATTCTGCCATTGTCCTTACAACCTCGGTTGTGGTAAGCCTGTTGCCTGAAATGCCGGCAGCAAAATTTGTGACAACACCTATCCCGGAAAAACATATCGCAAGCTCTCTCGCCAGAGACGCCTCCGGAATGCCTGTCATTCCAACTACATCAGCGCCAAGCAAAGAAAACGCCTTTATTTCCGCAGCAGTCTCGAGCCTCGGGCCGTTTACACATATATATGCAGCATTCTCTTTAAGCGCAATCCCTGCCTTTTTACCTGCCGTGAGTAATGCTGTCCGCAACTCAGGACAATACGGCTCGGTAAAGTCGACATGCACGATTTCTTCTTCATCATAAAATGTTGATGCCCTGCCCTCTGTCATGTCAATAATCTGATTAAGAATGACAATCGAGCCCGGTTTAAGCTTGGGATTTATTCCCCCGACCGCATTCACGGAGATAATCCTTTCAGCGCCGAGTTCTTTGAACCCCCAGATATTTGCCCTGTAGTTAATCTTATGGGGAGCAATGTGATGAGGAGAGCCATGCCTTGGAAGAAATGCAACCTCTACTCCTGATATCTCGCCAATCCTGTAAGAATCGGAAGGCTTGCCAAAAGGAGTTGAGATTCTTTTATCCTCCTTGAAGACAACTCCCTCAATCTCGTAAACCCCGCTTCCGCCTATAACGCCAATCATATCTTCTCCTGAGACAGCTTTAAAATGCTAATAAAATTTTAACATATAAGGACAATATCTATCGACAAGTAAACGGTATATAGGATTCGAGAGAATTAAGGCTTTTTGATTATATCGTGGGTTCCGACTTTGCGGAGGACATAAAAATCATCTTCTACCTCAAAGGTAAATCTATAGTGATAATCAATGTATCCTTCCCATATTCCGTTTGTGCCCCTGATTTGATGCAGATTTAAAGATGGCTGTGCCTATTTTCCATTAATCAAAATAAGGGAAATGGAGCATAGTTTAGTTCCGACAGTTATGCAAACTGGAGTTTCTTCTCCATTGGTTTAAGAACATTTTTAAACATATGAGAGGCTTTGAACAGTTCAACGCCTATAAGGTTGCCGTTGCTGTCAAGTTCCATATTCACGCCCGGGGATATTTCTACAACTTCGGCTTCCTCACCTTCTTTTGCAAGGTAAAGAATATCCTCTTCTTCATCATAAAAGACCTTAAAATCTTCCATTATATTTTCCCGAAGGGCTGCCGGTATTCTAAGCAACTACTAATTCGACAGGCAAAGGCCTGTCAATACCGACAGTTTTGCTTACATATAGCTTTTCAATCCCTATAGTCTTCCCATTTTTATCTTTTTTAAGAATAATGCCTTCTCCCGCCTCTTCACATACGACTTCATCCTCGGGATTGCCAAACCAGATGTCCATTGTATCCGACTCATTGTTGTAATAAACTTTTACTTTGTCCATACAATTTCTCCTTCCTTTACCTTATCAACAGGATATGCAGTTATTAAAAAACCTTCCTTTCCTGTATGCTTGACAACCACACAATATAGTCTATCAGACTGCTTATAATAAAGAAAGACTTCTTTATCCATTTTGCTTTGTCTTATTTCATCAGGCATCTGCAAAACAAACTTTACAATGTCTTCCTTGTTTTTCATTGCTGGATGTTTGAATGTAGTAAGGTATTCCCAATACTGAACGGTAGTTCTGACTTCAATGTTAAGAGGCGTCTTTACTGTAAAAAATATCTTCTCCTCAAAGCTCATTACATTTTCCTCGTATTCTCAAGCTTGCTCATTTTACCCTTTCCCCTCCACTCTATGAGTCGTAGACAATCGCAATCTCCCGCCCTCTGCGCTTCAGATAATCTGCCTGTTCACCTTTTTGTTATGCAATGAGCTTAAGAAAAGAGTCTTTTATTTTGGAAAGAATGTCATGATTTACCCTGCCAAATGTTTTAAGGGCAATTGATTTATTCAAAGTATAAATCTTATCAGCCCTTATCATGCTCGTAACTTTTAAAGTGCCTTCTTCCATTTCATCGTTTGTCAGCATAATGGTAAAGGCACGAGATTCAACATTCGAGGTGAGGGCAACAACCACAATGTCTTCATGAGTTTCATTGTAAGTATCATTGGAGATTATTATGGCAGGGCGCTTTTTCTGCGAAATTAAATCTGTAAAAGGTATAGGGATGAGAATAATATCGCGCTGTTTAAGCATTATTCCAGATTGCATCGTCTATCGGGTTATCCCAGAATTTAAGACTGCTTTCCGCTGCCTGCATCATTTCAAGAGATTCTTCTTCCGGCAAAATTATCACTTCAATCCTTGAGCCTTTCGGCAGAGGGACGGAAGGCAATTTAATTGTGCCGTTTTCTTGCACTACAGAATGATATTTTAATGCGTTCATAACTTGCCTCCTTTTAATG
>CAZHHV010000007.1:9992-30303 GCA_964532335.1 uncultured Nitrospiraceae bacterium | reverse complement strand
TTACAGCTTGCATATTGAAACCTCCTTTCCAATTCTCTATTTCCAATGCCTCTTATTTTATCACAAAAAAACCTCTCGTAATGAACCTACCCTCTCATGCATTTTAAGTCAAGGTAATTTTCACATTTCCCAAGCCAAAGACTATTCAAGCTGATTTAAGGATAAGATTCATCCATGCCATATTGAATACATCTCCGTAATCTCTTAGAACATCTTTCATCGTGCCATTTGGATTTTCATTCTTTGTGTATCTCCACAACATCCTGTCTACATACTCGAAAGCAGTTTCTTTATCCTCTGCCCTGAACGGATAAACGCTTCCGCTCATGGCATGACCGCTGTCAACAGGCAAAAGCCTTGCAGCAAATATATCTCCTTTTTGGGGGCCTTTTGTTAATTTCTTGTCCTTAAGGGAAACCTCTCCACCAATAAGCAGGTCTTTAAGGAGCATCCTCTTATCCTTGGAGACCGACACAACTTCATAGAGACTCAACAGAGAGCCTTTTATTTTACTCAGGAGCGCAAGTTCAGCATCTTTTAAACCTGCGGAATTTTTTAAATATAGATCAATAAAAGTCTCTCCAGCCTTATTTGTTTTGTAATCAAAAATGAGCCAGTCCTCAAAATTTACAAACCCTATGTAGAGGACATTTCCACTGAGGAATTCCTCAGGGTTTTTCTCATCCCAGAAATACGCATATGCCTTATCTATTGCCTCTGCATGATTTGCCCTCACATAATTTATGACTGACTGAATAATTTCCGCCTTAATCGCCTCTTCTTTGCCCATGCATTTCTCCTTATAATCTCAAATAATATATACGGCAATATATCATTTTGCTGAAGAAAGTAGCAAGCAAACACGTGCTTGATTTCCAATTTCCATACCTGATAAGCTAAATGCATGCTAAAAGAGTTTTTTCTCGGCCTTTCTCTTAATAAAAAACTCATAGTGATGATGATATTCCTGAGCTTTATCCTCACGTCAATCCTTATGGTTTTGTATTCGCAATCCGAGAAGGCGCTGCATAAGGCATTTGAGGCGCAGATTATTGAACTTTCAAAGGCAATCCAGATAGGCGTTAAAGAGATAACAAGCCAGGGATCTACTGATGAGGCAAGGCTGCAGCAATACCTTCAGAGCTTGAATGTAAAAGATGTAAAAGAAATTTCAATAATCAGCAATGCCGATGAAATCATCGCGAGTTCAAACCCGACAAAGATTGGCAAGCCTCTGAGCCAGAAAAGAAAGGAACTGGTCATCAAGGCAGAACTCGGCGAATCCGTATCGCGCGAAGAGGGAAAGACATACAATGTAATACTGCCTGTTATTGCGGGCGAAGAGCATTACGGATATATCCATCTGAGAATTAATACCGATGATTTTGCAAAAGCGCTGCGCATCAATATGATAAAAAGGATTATAAGCACTCTTATGGTCTTCGGGCTCGGCATCGGCTTAGCCATGCTCCTTTCATGGAGATACACAAAACCGATACACAACGTTGTCTCTGCCGCAAACAGGATTGCGGCGGGAGACCTTGAACAAACCCTTGTAACCGACAGCAAAGATGAGATAGGAGAGCTTACGCAGAGTTTTAATTTTATGGTTCGGAAGCTGCGCGAGCAGAGGCAGATAGAGGAAAAACTGCGCGAGGCGGAACACCTTTCAGGCATCGGCCAGCTTTCAAGAAGCATAGCCCATGAAATAAGGAACCCTCTGAATTTTATAAGCCTGAGCGTAGACCATATAAAAGAAAAGTTTTCTCCTGTCGGCAACATTGACGCAGAAAAATTCCACTCTCTTATATCAAACATCAAACAGGAAATCCAGCGGCTGAACAAACTCGTAGAGGAGTTTCTTGACTATGGGAAACCGCTCAGGCTTAACCTGCTGAGAACAGACATCGGCAAACTGCTTGAAGAAATAATAGAACTTATAGGGGCAAAAGCAGAGGCGGAAAAAATAAAGATAATAAAAGACTGCAATTTCCTTCCATCAGTTAATATAGACCCTGACCTTATAAAAACATGCGTCTTTAACGTCGTATTGAATGCATTTCAGGCAATGCCCGATGGAGGCGCTCTGACTATAAAAACAGAGCCTGCGGAAGGAATGCTTTCAATCATTATCAGCGATACAGGGAAAGGAATTCCTGAAGATGAATTACCAAAGGTCTTTGAACCGTTTTATACTACAAAGAGGAACGGGCTTGGGCTCGGGCTTGCAATGACAAAAAGAGTCGTTGAGGAACACGGGGGGAAAGTGAACATTCACAGCATTGCGGGAGTCGGCAGCACTGTGGTGATAACCTTGCCGGTAGTAAAGGCAGAGCAGGAGAGCAGCGGAGCAACAGAGTAATGAGAGAACAGCAGAGCAACAGAGCAGCAGTAAAGACTTAAAAAACTACTGAGCTACTGAGCTACTGCACTACTGGGCTACTGCGCTGCTGCTCAATTTGTGACGAAAAGGAGACTAAATGCCGGGCATACTTGTAGTTGATGATGAGCCTCTCCAGAGAGACATCCTGAAAACAATACTTGAAGACTGCGGTTATGAGATTCGTACGGCGTCTTCCGGTGAAGATGCCGTAAAGATTTCGAGGGAATTTAACCCTGATTTAATCCTCACTGACCTCAAGCTTGGCGGTATGGACGGCGTAGAGCTTCTTGGAGAAGTGCGAAAAGACGATATCTTGCCCGCCGTGATTATTATGACCGCCTACGGGACTGTTTCATCTGCTGTTGAGGCCATGAAGAAAGGCGCTTTTGACTACCTGACCAAGCCGCTTGATAAAGACATAGTCCTGTTTACAGTTAAAAGGGCGCTTGAAAGGACTGAACTGCTTAAAGAAAATCAGCAGCTTCATAAGGCTTTATTTGATAAGTTCAAAATAGAAGGCATCATAGGCAATTCAAAAAAAATGACAGAGGCAGTGGAGATTATGAAAAAAGTATCTTCAAGCGCTGCCACTGTGCTGATACTCGGCGAGAGCGGAACAGGCAAGGAGCTTGCCGCAAAGGCAATTCACTATAACAGCCCGCGGCGCACAAAACCATTCACTGCAATCAACTGCGCCGCAATCCCTGAAACCCTGCTTGAGAGCGAATTGTTCGGCTATGAGGCAGGAGCCTTTACAGGCGCTGCATCAAGGCGGACAGGACTTTTTGAAGCGACAACAGGCGGCACACTTTTTCTTGATGAGGTCGGAGATCTGCCGCAGATAACCCAGTCAAAAATACTGCGCGTTCTTCAGGAAAAAGAAGTAAGGCGTCTTGGCGGAAGGAATGCGATAAAAGTAGACGTCAGAATCATTACCGCAACAAATAAGGATATAGAAAAAGAAATGCAAAAAGGCGGCTTCAGGGAAGACCTCTACTACAGGCTCAAAGTAGTGACCATTGAGCTTCCGCCTTTACGTGAAAGAAAGGAAGACATCCCTGCATTGACAGATTTTTTTATCAGGAAATACAATCAGGAATTCGGCAAGAGAATCAAGGGCTCGGAAAACAGCGCGATGAAAGCCCTTGCAGAATACCACTGGCCCGGCAATATAAGACAGCTTGAATCCGTAATAGAAAAGGCTGTTCTAATGTGTGACTCTAACGTGATAACGCTCAAGGATATAAAGAGCGAACTTAAACTATTCCATCCATACGGCATTCTAAGCATTGATGTCCCTGATGAAGGGATAAACTTTGAGGAACTTGAAAATGAACTTCTGAAAAAAGCCATGGCTAAGGCCAATAATGTTGCCGCAAACGCGGCAAGGCTGCTTGGAATGAGTTATAAAACCTTCTGGTATAGGTGGGAAAAGCTCGAGAGCAATACCTCCCCAAAAAAGGATAACATTTCTTAATAGAGGCTATTTCCCCTCAAAAATCCTGTGGTTGTAGGGCGCTTTTGCTTGGCATAGTTATTGCTTCTATTATCTTTAGTATATCTCAATTGAAGGGAGGTGAAACTATGAAGAAGATAATAGCTCTTATCGTTGCAGTACTCTTTGTATTTGCAGTTGCTTCAGTATCTATCGCAGCAGAGGAGAAGAAGGCTGCTCCTGCAAAGAAGGAAGCTGCTCCTGCTCCTGCCGAGAAGAAGGCTGAACCAGCAAAGAAGGAGGAGAAAAAGGCAGCAGCAAAGGTAATAACAGTTACGGGCGAAATAAAGGCTGTTAATGCTGCAGCAAAAACTATTACTGTTGTAAAAAAGGTGAAAGGTCAGGACAAAGAGACCGTAATATCCGTTGACGACAAGACACTTGCAGATGTTAAGGCTGGCGACAAAGTAACAGCAAAATACACCACAGCAGACGGCAAGAACACTGCAACGGCAGTAAAGAAAGCAGCAGCAAAGAAAGCTGAACCGGCAAAGAAAGCTGAACCGGCAAAGAAAGCAGAGCCTGCTAAGAAAACAGAGCCTGCTAAGAAAGCACCTGGTTATTAATCAGTATATTTGAGTCTTATTTAAAACAGGGCGCTAAAAATATTTAGCGCCCTGTTTTTTTATCTTCGTCCTTACCTTGCTAAGAGTATCCTCGAGGTGGGATTGATAGAAGTCCTCTAACTTTTTCAGGATTTCAGGGTATTTCTCAAATATCTCTTCAAGAATAAGCCTGTTAAATTCCATTACCCTAAGCTCATCATCAGCAATAACAGAGGCCGTTCTCGGCCTTCCGGTAAGAAATGCCACTTCGCCGAATACATCACCAACAGACAGGGTTGCAAGCTCTATTTCATTGCCGAGTATATGAGCGACAACCTTAGCTTCGCCTGATGTTATGACGAATACGGAATCACCGAAGTCCCCTTCTTCAACAACCTTCTGCCCCGGTAAAAATGACTGTGCTTTAAGCCTCTCTGTTATCTGTTTTATTTCATCTTCAGGAAGGGATGACAGAAACGGAATACGCAAATCAGGCTCTTTCACCTCTGCTTCAGGCTGAACAGCAATCTTTTCCTCTCCTTTCACTTCAGGAACAGGCGGAGTCTCCGTAGATTCCCCGTAAAATGATGTCCGTTCAATAAAATCCATTTCAGCAGGAGGCTCAACAGAAACATCCTGCTCTTTCTCCGGTTCAAATGCTGATCCTGCCGTAAAATAAGATTCAGCAGCAGCATCTTCTTCTGGTTTCTCTTCAACTTCAGGCATGAGTATTGAAGGCTCTTCAGCAGGTTTTATTTTTGCGCCTTCAATCTCCATCATCAACTCTTTGGCGCTCTTGATTGCCTCAGCATTATTGGGGTCAAGCCTGAGTATAACCTTAAAAACAGCAAGCGACTTCTGCGTGTAGCCGTCTTTCATTAAAAGCCATGCGGACTGCTGATAGGCTGACACAGCGCGGCTGATATCTCCTTTTTTCTGAAAGACGTCTCCAATCTTAAGATGAACCTGAGGATTTTTGGGCTCAGACTTCAGTACGGCGTTAAGCGAATCCACAGCCTTTTGCCAGTTCTTATTCTTTACAGCATCAAAATATAATTCCCAATGCTCTTTATCCATATATCCGCCCTTTCGTAATTTTAATTGTTTGCGTGTTTCATGTCAATTTTACTTCATAACTTTTATCGTATATAATAAACAGGAAAAATTAATAAGGTCGTAGACTCGACTCTACGAGAAGGAGTTTTTGAATTAATGATACCCGTTCAGTTGTCCGACAGGGTGAAAAACCTGCCGCCGTATCTCTTTGCGGCAATAGATAAAATGAAGCAGGACGCCCTTGCAAAAGGCATTGACCTCATAGACCTGAGCATCGGCGACCCTGACATTCCGACACCAAAACACATAGTTGATGCTATGAAAAAGGCGCTGGAGAATTCCGCTCATCACCGCTATCCTTCTTATGAAGGAATGCTTTCTTACAGAGATGCAGTTGCTGGTTGGTATAAAAAAAGATTCAATGTCTCATTAAATCCAAAAACAGAAGTATTATCCCTTATCGGCTCTAAAGAAGGCATAGGACACATTCCTCTTGCATTCATAAATCCCGGCGATGTTGTTCTGGTCCCGTCTCCCGGCTATCCTGTCTATCCGGTCGGAACACTGTTTGCAGCAGGTGAAAGTTACATCATGCCATTAAAAGAAGAAAACGGATTTCTCCCTGATTTAAAAATAATTCCAGAGGGCGTATTTAAAAAAGCGAAACTCATGTTCCTAAACTATCCCAATAACCCAACGTCTGCAACAGCAGATGCGGGATTTTACAAAGAGGCAATAAGCCTTGCGAAAAAATACAACATCATAATATGCCATGATGCAGCATATTCAGAGGTTTATTATGACAATGAAAGGCCGATAAGCTTTCTTGAGATAGAAGGCGCAAAGGATGTAGGCATAGAGTTTCATTCGCTTTCAAAGACATATAATATGACCGGCTGGAGAATCGGTTTTGCAGCAGGGAATAAGGATGTTATTGCAGGGCTCGGAAAGATAAAGTCAAACCTTGATTCAGGCGTGTTTCAGGCAATTCAGGAGGCAGCAATTGCCGCATTTGATACTGATGATTCTATACTCTCAGACATCAGAAAAACATATCAGGACAGAAGAGATGCTCTTTACAACGGCTTGAAGAGCCTTGGCTTTCATCTGATAAAACCAAAAGCAACATTCTATCTATGGGCGAAAGTGCCTTCAGGATTTGATTCTTCAGGTTTTGTTGCTCATCTTCTTAATAAGGCAGGAGTGCTCATAACACCCGGAAATGGTTTTGGAGCGCCCGGAGAAGGATATGTCAGGTTTGCGCTCACAGTTCCTGTGGAGAAGATAAAAGAAACGGTTGAGAGGATTAAGAAGGTAATTTAGGTTTCCAGTTCAGCTTTTAATCATAATTCTTTTGTCATTCCCGCTTGTCGGGAATCCTTCTGACTTGTTCGGAATCTGAAAGATGCTGGACAAGCCAGCATGACAACAAAATGAGACTAAAATAGCTATGTCCACCGTTTACATCAGCATAGGTTCAAATCTCGGAGACAGGGAAGACAACTGCCGAAAAGCAATAAAGTTCCTCAAAGAAAATGGCATCGCTGTAAAAAAACAGTCCTCTATGCATGAGACAGAGCCGTGGGGTGTCAAAGCCCAGCCTAAGTTTATCAATATGGCAATTGAGGTGGAGACTGATAAAAAACCTGAAGAGCTTCTCAGAGTTCTGGAAGAGATAGAGAAAGAGATTGGACGGACAGAGACAGTCAAATGGGGACCTCGCGTAATTGATTTGGATATACTTTTTTATGATGATTTAATCCTTAAAATACCCGGCATTGAAATCCCCCACCCTCTTTTGCATGAAAGAGAGTTTGTTCTGAAACCCTTATGCGAGATTGCTCCGAACAAAAAACATCCGATTACAGGGAAGACGGTAAAGGAGATGATTGAAAACCTCAAGGCATAATTTTCTTGACTCAACTCGCCAATTTCCCCTAAAATCCTCTTAAAAGTGTATGTAGACATAAAAATACTGTTAGACCGCAGGAAAGGGGGGAAAATGGGCTGGATTTTTTTATTGCTGATCGTAGCTGTAATTGTTGCAGTAGTCTCCGCCTTAATAGTTAAGACGCAGGGTGGCAGTTCCGATGAAATTTGGCCATTTTATGCCAAAAAGCCACTTACACAATCAGAGCAGATATTGTACTTTCGTCTTCTCAATGCATTACCGGAACACATTGTCCTTGCTCAAGTTCAGCTTTCACGGTTACTTGGTGTTAAAAAAGGCAATAACTTCCAATCGTGGAATAACCGTATTAACCGTATGAGCACCGATTTTGTAGTGTGCAGCAAAGATTCCAGTATCGTTGCCGTCATTGAACTGGACGATGCATCCCATGAAAGAGAAAATCGTAAGGCAGCAGACGCAAAAAAGAACCAAGCTCTGAATTCTGCCGGTATTCCGATTGTGCGCTGGCAAGCCAAGATGCTCCCCGATGAAACCACAATCAAGGCATCAATACCGCCTAACCCTTCTCTCAAAAGAGACGCGGCAAAAAACCGCCGCTCCCTTTAGCTTGACCATTATGAAAGGAGAACTGCAATGAAGATATTTGGGTTACAAAAGGGTCAGGTCTTAAATCTTGACATTGCCGGCTGCCTTCGCCGTTGATTTTAGGCTGTTTGCTCAAGATATGTTTCAGAAATAACCCCTCTTGACAAATAATGTAATACATTGTAAACATATAGCATGGTTTTTTATGAGGAAACCGTTAAGAAAGCGGTGGGGAAAGGTGCTTTACCAAAAAATGTTTTTGACAGATTTAATAACGTTTTTATTGCGTTAGACACAACTCATGATCTCAATCTTTTTGATATTAAGAAGTTAAAGTCATCTGAGAAGAGGACGTACTATCGCATTAGAAAAGGAAAACACAGAGCTATATTTTACATTGAGAATAATAACTACTATGTCATTTCAATAGCCAAGAGAGAGGAGGTATACGATAAATGGGAGTAGTATCCATTAGATTGAATAAAGATGAAGAAAAGATTTTGAAGAAATTATCCGAGCACTTTCATGAGGATAAATCAGCGTTGGTTAAAAAATCATTGTTTGAGTTATATGAAAATATTTTGGACTTGAATGATATAAAGAAATTTGAGACTAAGGAGCAAAAGGGCAAGGTATCCTTTTTTACAGCAGAAGATATCATGAAAAAATGAGGAATTCTCTATGAAACTACTTTTAATTTTTCTCATTGTCATTCTTCAAATAATTGCTATACCTCTTTCGGCTGCTGAGGCTCAAACAAACGCATACCGTCATCCTGCAACCGGACTGATATTCCCTGACAGCGTGGAAGGCATTGCAAGAGGCGCGGTGACAGATTTTGAGGGGAAGAATCCCGGACTGGGCGTAAGCGTGGCGTATGACAGGCCGGGAATTACAGTCACTGTCTATCTATACACTCTCGGTCTCAGGTCAATCTCCGGCGATCTTGCATCTCCAATCTTAAAAGAACACTTCAATCAAGTTATACAGGACATATACAAGGTTGAAAAACTCGGATATTACAAGTTTGTAAAAAAGACTGCGGAGGGAATTACCTTTCTTAGAGCAGACAAAACCGGCCCGCAGGCCTTATTCGCATCCTTCAGCTATGTCCAGAATGGAATAGAACGCTTATCAAAGGTCTATCTGCTGGGACACAAACAGCATTTTGTGAAGATACGATTCACCTATGACAAATCAGTGCAGGCGCAGGTAGAAGAAAAACTGACTGCATTTCTTAATGCAATGGCTGATATGCTTGAGAAAAGCTTGTAGCTATGCCTTTTTTACAAAATCTCCATAACCCTTCAGTACCTTCAATCCGAGCTCCTGACTTTTTTCCGGGTGAAACTGCATAGCAACAACATTATTCTTCCAGACCATTGATGTAAAGTTTATTCCGTAGTCTGTCGTAGCAGCGATTATGCCTTCATCTTCCGGCGCAACATAGAAGGAGTGCACAAAATAAAAATATGACTTATCATCTATGCCGTTAAAAATAGGAGGCATTTTTTTGATGTTCAGTGTATTCCATCCCATGTGAGGGACTTTTAAATCACTTTTGGGAAATCTTACAACTTTGCCTTTAAACACGTTCAAGCCTTTGCATACCCCGAATTCCTCTGACTCTGTAAACAAAACCTGAAGCCCGAGGCAGATGCCGAGATATGGCTTGCCCTTCCCTATTGACCTTATAATCGCCTCTGTGAGTTTCATGTCAGTCAGGTTTTTTATGCAGTCAATAAATGCTCCGACACCCGGCAAGACTACTCCATCGGCATTATCAATTGAAGCAGTGTCAGTGACAATGCGCGCATCCACGCCGACTTTGAGGAAGCCTTTTTCAACGCTCCTTAAATTTCCCATTCCATAATCAACAATCGCAATCATTGTTTACTTTACCCCACCTATCCTCTCCTTGGCAAGTCTATGACTCATCAAGCGTCGTGCAAATTTATTGGTATATAACTGTTCAGGATGTCATTCCGACTTGTTCGGAATCCTTCTGAAAGATTCTGGACAAGCCAGAATGACAGAGTAATTGACGTATTTATCTGAATGCTTGCTTATATGTTGATTACATATAGGAGGCACGGGTATAATGTCTTCACATGAATCCTCTTCAGCAAAAAATCATAGAGAAGATAAAAAAAGAAGGCCCTATCACATTCAAAACTTTTATGGAAATGGCGCTCTACGAACCTGAACTCGGCTATTACACCTCTCAAAAAACAAGAATTGGAAGAAGCGGCGACTTTTACACAAGCTCCCATCTTCATCCTGTATTCGGCATGATGATTGGAAAACAGACAGAAGAGATGTGGGAGATAATGGGCGGGCCTTCTGATTTTCAAATCGTTGAAATGGGCTCAGGAGTAGGTTATCTTTGTAAAGACATTCTTGATTATCTTAAAAATCGTGAACTATTTAATTCTTTGAATTACACAATTGTTGAACTCAACCCTGCTATGAAAACCAGCCAGCAGAATTTGTTAACAGACTTCTCAGACAAGATACGCCGGGTATCATCCATCAGAGAGCTTAATAACATCAAAGGCTGCTTTCTCTCTAACGAGCTTCTTGACGCATTCCCCGTGCATGTTATAGAAATGAATCATGAGATTAAAGAGATATTCGTTTCTACAGACAATGAAAAATTAACCGAGGTAAAAAGAGCGCCAAGCACAAGCGGAATAGCGGATTACCTTAAAGAATTTTCCATAGGACTTGAGAAAGGACACAGGACAGAGATAAATCTTGAAATCAAAAAATGGCTTTCTGAAATAAACCGCGCTTTAACAGAGGGATTTATATTAACGATTGACTACGGCTATTCTTCAGAAGACTATTACAGCGAAGACAGAAACAGAGGGACACTCCTTTGCTATCATGAGCATCAAGTGACAGAAGACCCCTATCAAAACATTGGCGAACAGGACATTACAGCCCATGTCAATTTCTCATCAGTAAAAAAATGGGGCAATGAACTCAACATAAATACAATAGGCTTCTGCCCTCAGGGGACCTTTCTCGTGTCGCTAGGCATTGATGAGGTCATTGCCGAAATCCATAAAAATTCTGATTATCCATTTGAAGTCGCCAGAATC
Source organism: uncultured Nitrospiraceae bacterium (assembly GCA_964532335.1). Lineage (GTDB taxonomy): Bacteria > Nitrospirota > Thermodesulfovibrionia > Thermodesulfovibrionales > UBA1546 > UBA1546. The sequence continues at coordinate 19,220 of CAZHHV010000007.1, read as the reverse complement.
AAAAAACTAATTCTTCCGGGCACGATGGGAGAAACACACAAGGTCATAATACAGTACAAAGGCAGCGGGAACCCTGCATTAAGAGGATTCACTATAAAAAACCGGCTCACTTCCCTTCTATAGCCCTGAGTATTCCATTGAGCAAGGCTGCAGGCGTTGGAGGGCAGCCCGATATATAGGCGTCAACCGGAATAACTTTATCAATGCCGCCGAGCGAAGCATAGGTCTCGCCGAAGATGCCGCCGTTACAGCCACAGTCTCCGACAGCAACCACAAGTTTCGGCGCCGGAGTGGCATCGTAAGTTCTTCTTAGCGCAAGCTCCATGTTTCTTGATACAGGCCCTGTTACAAGGAGCATATCCGCAAATCTCGGAGATGCGGTAAAATGGATACCATAACGCTCGCAGTTATATATGGAATTGTTCAGTGCATGTATCTCAAGTTCGCACCCGTTGCATGAACCCGCATCCACATGTCTTATAGCAAGGCTTCCACTAAAACGCCTTTTAACAACTTCTTTAAGCCTGTCCCCGGTTACTTTGATATTTGATTCCTCTTGCCCTAAAACATCTTCAGTGACAATGCCTGTGCTGAATATCTGCCGGAGTATTCTTATCATAGGTCATGCCCCGAATATGATTGATTAAAGCTTTTATTGCAGAGGGGAAAGTCAGGGACTATATTCCCCGGGATAGACTGTTCAAGCCCCAGCCAGTTGACGCTGGAGGGGTCTCTGACCATACAGCGGTTTATCTCTCCCATAGGCCCTGATTGAAGCCAGTAGATAATCTCGCCACGCCAGCCTTCGACCGTTGCAAATCCCGCCTTTTCAGATGAAGGAGGCTCTATTATTCCGCTGATATTACCATCAGGAAGGTTGTCAAGAAGCCAGCGCATAATTCTGATCGACTCCCTTACCTCATGAATGCGAACCCATGTTCTGGCATGCACGTCTCCCGTAACGAGAACCGGCACATCCAGCTCTACACGGTCGTATTGATCATAAGGAGGAAATGGATTGAATATGCGGCAGTCAAGGTTCATGCCGCTTGCGCGCGCAACTATGCCCACAACGCACAGTTCTCTTGCCTTCTCAGGCAGAAGCACGCCTGTGTCCCTCACCCTGTCTTCAAGCGAAGGATTTTCATCATAGATTGTGACAAGTTTTTCAAATTCCCTCTCAAGCCATTTTAATTCGCCCAATATCTTTTCTTTGCCTTTTTCATCAATATCAACAGCAACACCGCCCGGAATAATTCTGTCCATTATAAACCGGTGGCCGAAAAGTTCGCTGTTAGTGCGGAGAATCCCTTCTTTTAACCGCATAAGCTGATAGAGCATAAAGGCGAATGCCGCATCATTGCAGATTGCGCCTATATCTCCCAGATGGTTTGCAATACGCTCACGCTCAAGAAAAAGCGCCCTAAGCCAGAAAGCCCTTTCCGAGGGAACAAAACCAGCCATGGACTCTAACGCCATGCAATATGCAAGGCTGTGGGCAACAGTGGTGTCTCCTGACACTCTTCCCGCAAGCCTGAAGCCGTCCTCCCATCTCATTGACTCAAACCGTTTCTCTATGCCCTTATGCACATAACCAAGCCGTTCTTCAAGGTTGATAATCTGTTCGCCAACTGCCTGAAAACGGAAATGCCCCGGCTCAATAATGCCTGCATGAACAGGCCCAACGGGTATTTCATAAACCCCTTCTCCTTCCGCCCGTGCCCATCTGTATTCGCCTTCCACCCTCGGCATGGGTTTTGAAGCATCAAAGGACTTTCTCAAAGGGTATGCGTCTTGAGGCCAGTCCTCAAACTTTATCCAGGGCCGCAAATCAGGATGTCCTTCAGGAACAACACCCATGAGGCTGTTCATCTGACGCTCAAACCTGTATGCAGGCAGATACTTTTTTGTGAGAGTTGGAAATGTCGGATCATCCATTGTTGTTACGGTCTTGACAATCATGTATTCCGAGCCCCACCTGTAACAGGCGAATATGCCGAACCACGGCGTCTCTTCCGTAGCCCATTCAGCGGCAAGCAGCGCATATGACTTTTTCATGGCTTTTGCAGCCTCTGTGAACTTCGCCTTCGGCACCGTGCAAAATACCACAGACGCGGGATACTGGTAATTTTCCCTGAACTTTACATCCTCTCCAAGGGCTGAGATTATGGCATCCTTTAATAAACTCATTTCAGTATCTGCACCGCCTTATGAAACCATTGATTGAGAAAAACCGGCATATACAGCCCTACTGCCAGAACAATAGCCATATGCAGAAGCACAGGCAGATGCGCCACTTTCATGGATTTCTGATAGGAAGGAATCTCTCCCATAACCATCGGCTGCACTTTTCTGAATACGGCGGCAAATGCAACAGCAAGCCCCAGAAGAAGAAACGGGGTCATAAGAGGCGCATCTTTTATCGTAGCGGTCAGGATAAGGAATTCGCTTGTGAATATCCCGAAAGGAGGCATGCCGACAATGGCCATGGCCCCGAACATCATGCCCCAGCCGACAAGCGGATTGCCCCTGATAAGCCCCTTTATTTTATCCATTTCCTGAGTCCGGTGCATCTGCGATGCATGGCCGACTGTAAAAAATATGGAAGATTTTGCCAAACTATGAACAAGCATATGCAGAAGCGCGCCGTATGTCGCGATAGGGCCTCCCAAGCCGAAAGCAAATGTGGCTATACCCATATGTTCTATGGAGGAATAAGAGAACATCCGTTTAATATCTTTTTGCCTGAGCAATGAAAAGGCTGCCACAAGTATGGAACTTATCCCGAAGCAGATCATAATATTACCTGCGTAATGTGTATGAGTTGAGCCGTCCACAATAGCCTTGCATCTCACAAGGGCATATAGGGCAACATTCAGCAGTAAGCCTGAAAGCACAGCAGAGATTGGGGTAGGACCTTCGCTATGCGCGTCAGGAAGCCAGTTGTGCAGCGGAACAAGCCCTACCTTGGTCCCGTATCCGACCATCAGAAAAACAAAGGCAAGAGATAATATTGTAGGCTCCAGCCTGCCGCTTGACTGGATAAGATTTGTCCAGAGCAAAGCCTCGCCTCCTTCTCCGAGCACCTTTTCAGAGGCAAAATATAAAAGAACAGTTCCAAAAAGCGCCTGAGCTATGCCCACGCCGCAGAGGATAAAATATTTCCATGCAGCCTCAATAGCTGTCGGCGTCCGGTACAGCGATACCAGCAAGACAGTTGATAATGTGGCAAGCTCCATGGCTATCCATAATACACCTATATTATTAGTAAGAAGACAGAGAAACATTGCAAATATAAAGAGCTGAAACATGGCATGGTAAAAACGCATTCCCCAGTGCCCGACCCTTCCGTGCTCGCGTTCACGCCTCATGTAGCGCCTGCTGAATATGGCTGTCGTCATCGAGACAAACGAAGTAAGCACGGCCAGATAGACATTAAATGCGTCAACAAAGAAAAACTTATTTCCGGCAAGCATGGGGCCGTTGTTATAGACATCCAGCGCAAGGTCAATCCCGGCAATGAAGGTCGCGGCAGAACCGGCGATGTTTATCTCAGGGGCATATTTTCTGTCTCCTACAAAAGCAAGAACAACAGCGGCAAAAAGCGGAACAACCAAAAGAATAAGCAGCGGCATATCACTCCCCTTCCTTCAGCCTGGCCATCTGCTCCACATCAAGGCTGTCAAAGGTGGTATTTATATGGAAGAAGAATATGCCGAATATGAAGGCTGCAATCAATATGTCAATTGCCACACCCAGTTCAACCACGAGGGGCATGCCGTAGGTTGCGCTCGTTGCGGCAAAGAACAGGCCGTTTTCCATTGCCAGGAAGCCGATTATCTGCGTAACTGCGTGCCTCCTTGTAATCATCATCAAAAGCCCTATCATAACCGTTGCAAGGGCGATGGCAAGTATGGAGCGCGTAACTAACGTTGACATCTCACGCACCGGAGCAGTCAGGCTGTATGAAAATATTACCAGGGTAATGCCGATGAGCATTGTGAGGGGCACATTTACCACTGTCTCTATCTCCTTGCGAATCTTCAGCTTATGGATAAGCGCATTTAGGATGTAGGGAAGCAGTATCACTTTCAGTGTGAGGGTCAATACCGATGATATGTAAAGGTGGTGCCTGCCCGCCGCATAGCCGACAATAGCCGTGCTGACCGAAAGGAAAAGCCCCTGCCACGCAAATAAATGAATGAGCCCGTAAATCCTTCTCTGAACAAGCATCCCAAAGGCGGTCAAAAGCACCATGGCTGCAAGAAAATTTATTATCTGAGCTGTTGTCTATCCATATCACTCCAATATAAAATGAGCTAACATTCCAAGAGTTGCCAGCAGGAATGCCGCACCTAAAAATTCCGTTACGCGGAAAAGCCTCATCTTTGCAAGCCCAGTCTCAATGAGCACCAGCACAACTCCTGCAAAGATGAATTTTACTATCAGATAAATCAATGCAAGAGGTATTGCCGCCATATTCCCGGCTCCGGCAATCCCCCATGGAAAAAAAGCAGCCGCGCCCAATGCCATAAAGAGAAAAAGCTTCATCATGCCCGCCCATTCAATGAGGGCCAGGTGCCTGCCTGAATATTCGAGTATCATCGCTTCATGTATCATCGTAAGTTCAAGATGAGTTGCAGGGTTGTCAACAGGAATCCTTCCTGTCTCTGCGATTGCAATCATAACAAAGGCAAGAAAGGCAAAGGCAAGGGACGGCCTAAGCGCCATATGAATATCGCTTTGCGAAATAGCCTGCGCAATATGCGAAAGGGATGTGGACTTGCTCGCCAGAGACATTGTAAACACAGCCATCAGCATCGCAGGCTCAGCAAGCGAGGCAATCGTCATCTCACGGCTTGAGCCCATGCCGCCGAATGCGGTGCCGATGTCCATTCCGGCCAGCGCGGTAAAAAAACGCGCAATGGCAAAAAGCGCAACAAGCGCAATAACATCCGCCGTGGCGGAAAGGGGCAGGTCCACCGACAGTATCGGGATAATCCCTCCTGCAAGAAGGGTTGCCCCGAAAACGATATACGGAGTAAAACGGAATATCCACGAGGCATTTTCCGCCAGCACCACATCCTTTGAAAAAAGCTTTGCAATATCCCTGTAAGGTTGCAGCAGGCTTGGTGAAGTCCTTCCCTGAGACCAGCACTTCACCATCTTTACCCATCCGGCAAAAAGCGGCGCCGCTGCAAGAAGCAGCAAAAGCTGCATTATCTCCATAAGCAAAGGCAAAAATTTCATATCGCAAACACCAGAAGCAGAATGATAGTTATAAACGAATAAATCAGATATGTCTGAATCCTGCCTTGCTGCAGCATCCCGACCTTGCGTGATAACCAGAAACTCGCCTCGGCAATTGGTTTGTAAAGCCATCCCCAGACGCGGTCACGCACCCTTAGATAGTAATTGAGCCTCTTAGGGAATGCGCTGTGGGCGGACTGCTGAGCCAAATCTACCTGTTCTTTTATATTGAAAAGATAGCCGAATATTCTCCTTATAGGCATGGAAAAAGATGTGGCATTATACTGCATTCTCTCAGTTAACTTTTCAAATCCGCAGTCCCAGACATGGCCCTTGCGGATAGCTCCGGGTTTCACATGGAGTATGATATACGCCGCAGCTACAACTGCGAGAATTCCCAAAAACACAATAACCCCGGAATATGAGGCGCGTTCAGGAGCCACAGGCGTAAGCCAAAGCCAGCCATATGTGCCGGCTGAGGCGCTTATCGTGGATCCCACTAACTGCACAGGTATCGTATCCATCCATCCGATAAACAGAGTCGGCAGGATTCCGAGGAGCAAGCAGGTGGCGGCAGCCATCATCATCCCAATCCTCATAGGCCAGTCTGCCTCCTGAATTTTGGGTTTATGGTGTCCGCGCCAGCGGCCTAAAAATGTTACCCCAAAAGCCTTTACAAAGCATGCCGCAGCAAGCGCGCCTGTAAGGGCAAGGATAGCAGCCCCTATCGGCATAAGAAGTTTCAATATAGGCGCGGGAAGAGCTGGAGAGAGGAGAAATGCCTGAAATGTAAGCCACTCGGATACAAACCCGTTAAACGGCGGCAAAGCTGATATGGATACGCACCCTATTAAAAAAAGCACTGCAGTCCACGGCATTTTATGAATAAGTCCGCCCATCTCTTCCATATTGCGCTCATGTGCAGCATGAAGCACAGCGCCCGCACCCATAAAGAGAAGTCCCTTGAACATTGCGTGGTTCATAGTGTGATACACTGCTGCTGTAAGCGCAAGCGCGGCAATAAGCGGCATCTGAAATGACGTAAACACCATGCAAAGCCCTATGCCTATGAGTATGATCCCGATGTTCTCCACAGAGTGGTAGGCAAGAAGCCTTTTCAGATCATGCTGCATAAGAGCATAAAGGACGCCCATGACTGCAGAGACCAAACCAAACACCAACACAACAGCGCCCCACCACCACGGAAACACCTTAATGATGTCAAGAGTTACGCGAATGATGCCATATATGGCGGTTTTCAGCATAACACCGCTCATGAGGGCAGATATATTAGAAGGCGCTACAGGATGCGCTTCCGGCAGCCATACATGCAAAGGAATTATACCCGCCTTTGCAGCGAAACCGAAAAATGAGAGAAAGAAAGCAGCCGTAGCCCATTCCACTGGAAACTGTGATGTGCGCATAGCGTCAAAGGTGTATCCGCTGAAGTCCTTGAAGCCTGTTGCAAGCCCTGCCATTACACCGAATGACAGAAGGATAGCCACAGCGCCGATGTGCGCAATGAGCAGATAAAGGAAAGCGGCCCGTTTGTTTTCTGCCTTTTCATCCTCATACATTACAAGGAAATATGAAGCGGCAGCCATAAATTCCCATGATATAAGAAAGAACAATGCATCATCGGCAAGCACCACCATGAACATGCCTGCTATAAAAAAAGAATAGAAAATAACAAGCCGCATTACAGGCCTCTGTCCTATAAAACCCCTGACATAACCGATAGAATAAACCGACACATAGAATGCCAGAAGCCCAATGGTCGTGAGAAAAAAACCTGAAAGGGAATCAAGCCTCAGATGAAACGGCAGGTCTGGCAGTCCAAGAGCAAGAATTGCCTTTTCGGTTGTCCCGTTTTCCACCGTCCATATCCCTGCTGCAACTGCAAGCAAAGAAGCTGCCGCTGCAAGGGAAAAACAGATATTGACCATAGCTCTCTCATTTTTTTTGAATAAGGGAGCAAGAAGAACCTGCAGCAAAAATAACAGAACAGATAAAGACGCAAGATCCAGAGGGCTGAAAATCACTTTCTCCCTCCGAACATCTCAGCCTCTTTTCTGGAAATTAAAGAATAGAATTCAGAAGGCAAGGTAAACTGTCTTTTCTGATACATTTAAAAACTCTGCCATATCTTTAATGCTTAGGTTTATTTTTGTCTATCTTGTCCGAGGTTAGATAAACGTGAGATTATATTAAAAACAAACAACTTTCTTTGTCAAGGAAACAGCAAAAAAGAAACCATAGAGAATTCAATCAGACAAGAACAGCTTTTCCGGTTAACTCTGCCATCAGATCCTTTACTGATAGTATCCTGTCAACCCTGTGCGCATTTGTGCCCACAGTATAGAGAGGCTCTTCTTTATCGGCATTGTAGCCGGCTGAACTCAGCAAACCGTTGCATATGCAGAAATGGTGCTCATTGCTTTCTTTTGCAGGGCAGAGACTGAATTTGCCTTCTTTGTCCTTAAGCAGAACATAGGTTTTGTCGCATTTTGGCTTTCTCAGTTTCTGCAGGGTAGAGACATACATGGGCGATTGCTTTATGACCCTGAAAGGCATACCGCATGGAGAGCCGGGATCGTGCGCAACAATGATATCATCTTCCCTTGCATCAACAACTGCCTGTTTATATTCTACAGTTGCGCTGCTCTCCTCAGTAGCAAGGAATCGGGTTCCCATCTGCACGCCATCAGCGCCCATTTTCATAAATCTGATGATGTCGTCATAGGTATAAATACCTCCTGCGACAATGACCGGAAAACCTCCGTATTTGTTAGCCATATCTTTCACAGGCAGCAGCAGGTTTTCAAGCCTGTTTTCATCGCTGTCAATCTCGTCCATCTTAAAGCCGAGATGCCCTCCTGCAAGTGGTCCCTCCAAAACAACGGCATCAGGCCTGTAACCGTTCTTCTCCCATTTCTTGCAGATGATGTCAAGGGCTCTTGCAGATGAAACGATTGGAATAAGCGCGGTATCCTTTGGCGGTTGAATTGTAGGCAGTGAAATAGGCAGCCCTGCTCCTGAAATGATTGCATCTGCGTTTGCATCAAGAGCGCCCTTCACGGAATCGTCATAATCCCTGACAAGCGCACGCATAATGTTTATGCCTGCAAAACCGCCGCTTTCTTTAGCGCGGCAAACTTCTTCATATGTAGCTTCGTATGTATTGTGTTTTTTTCCTGTCCTCTTTGAGACAAGTCTGTCAAGAGCTGCGCTTGATACAATGCCCAGCCCGCCTTCCCTCGCAACAGCGCTTGCAAGAGGATAAAGGGAAACACCTACGCCCATACCGCCCTGAATAATAGGAAGCGAAATGGCTTTGCCTTTTATAATCAATGGGGAAAACATTTGAGAAATCAATTTCCTTATTCTGTTTATTCTACACTATTCACAGGCATATAAGATATTATAGTATTTATTGCTTTGTCAATTACAACCAAAGGAAGATTGCCAATGACATGAAGGAACCGTCAGAAGCTAGTGCCGCATCAGAGGCTAACCTCTTATCACAACTTTCCTTACCCCGCTGATGGAGGAAAGTTCATCAAGCATTGACTTCATCGGCACATGATGCCTCAGAGAGATTGTGATATCGTAAGTTATTTCTCCTTTAGAATTATCCTTTTCATAATCCGTCTTGCTGATATGAGAACCTTGTTTCTTGAGAATTGATTTGATTTTTTCATCCTCAATCTTTTCATCAGCGGTTATCGTGATGAATTTAAACACAAGCCTTGACATCCGCCTTTCTATAACCCTGAGCACAAGCAACGAGAAAAGAGTGAGAGCGCTTGCAGCCACACCCGCTGCATAAAGCCCCGCTCCTACTGCAAGCCCTATTGCAGAGACCATCCAGAGGCATGCTGCTGTCGTAAGCCCCTGAATCGTTATCCCCATCTTTAAGATGGCGCCTGCGCCTATAAACCCTATGCCTGTGATTGCGCCTGCTGCAATGCGTCCGGG
>CAZHHV010000007.1:0-9982 GCA_964532335.1 uncultured Nitrospiraceae bacterium | reverse complement strand
GCTGGTCGGCGCCGACTGCGCGACGCTGGGCGCGGCCGGCCAGACGTCGACGGGGCAGCCGGCGTACTGCGCCAAGCTGCCGAGCACCGGTGACGTCATGTGGTCGCTGTACCAGGGCCGGGTGCCGGATACTATCATTACGAGCACAGAGGCAACGCAGACTATAAGCTGTGTCCTGAATCCTGCCTGCCTTCCGTGAACCTGCCTTTCAAACCCTATGATGCCGCCTAAAACAGCGCCAAGGAGCAGGCGGATGATTATCTCTGTTTCTGAAAGCATAAAAAATTATAACAATTTTTCACGAATTAATGCTTTAATAAAATACAGGCATACTTACATTTGTATTTATGGCAATCGGGACAAAGATATAGAGCATCCGGAATAGCATTAATTTTCGGCCATTGACCTTATTTATGCTTGTGATATAATTGATTTGAGGAGGGACGATGAACCAGATATGGGTTGCGCTTATGACAATTGCTTTTTTAATAGTTGTATGCTTTCTCGTATACGTGCTTCTTGAACTGAGGAAATCCGCAAGGGCGCTCACAGATTTCCTGAGGACAACAGAGGATTCCCTGAAACCAGTTCTGGAAGAACTCCAGCAGACTTTGAAAAGCATGAGAAAGGTCACGGATGATGTCAATTCTGTCACAGAGGACATAAAGCTGGTATCAGGCAGCGCAAGGGATATAGGACATAACTTAAAAAAAATAAGCGCGCTTTTAAATGAAGTCGGTTCGGACGCCATAATAAAGGTTTCGGGATTAAGGGTTGGGATAAGAACAGCGCTTGAAGTCTTAATAAAGAATTTTCTGACAAAAGGAGGCACCAAATGAGAGAAAATGATGGACACAGCGCAGGCACGGTATTTCTTTCCTTTCTTTTTGGAGGGATTGTAGGAGCAGGGCTTGCTATGCTTTTGGCGCCGCAGTCCGGAAGCGAGACCAGAAAAAGGATAAAGGAATTCGCAGATGACATGCGGGAAAAGGCGGAAGACTACGTTGAGGATATCAAAAAGGGCGTGACATCAACAGTGGAGGAAGGAAAAGACTTTTACGAAGAAAAGAAATCCGCCATTACTGCGGCAGTTGAAGCAGGCAAAAAGGCATACGAAAAAGAAAAAGAGAGGCTCTCCAAAGGTTAGACCTGATAATGCATGAGGCTTCTATTGCGCTGAGCGTGCTTGAGATTGCCGTTGACAACTGCAGAAAAGCAGGTTATAACAGGATAGAATCAATACGGTTAAAGATTGGGAGGGCGTCGGGCATAATGATCGACGCTCTCCTTTTTGCATTCAATGCCGTCAAGGCAGACACAATTGCAGCAGAAGCAAGCGTTATAATAGACGAGATACCTGTAAGCGGCTTGTGCAGCAGCTGCGGCAAAGATTTTGTTACAGAAGAAAAATATGTATTGTGCTGTCCTGAATGCAGCAGCACCTCATTTAATATAAAAACAGGGCGTGAACTTGAAATCATAGATATGGAAGTATTTTAGTATGATGTCATTCCCGTGTAAACGGGAATCCAGACGCCGTCCCCGTGAAAACGGGGAACTATACAAAAGGGATAGATTCCTGCAGGAATGACAACATGGGGGGGGTCTTTGAATGAAAGTTAAAGTCGTTACTCGGATACTTGAGGCAAATGAGAGAATCGCAGCGGAAAACCGCAGGCTTTTTGACGAGGCAAAGGTCTATGTAATTAACCTGATGAGCGCGCCCGGCGCAGGCAAGACATCCCTGCTGGAAACAACAATAAAAGAGCTGAACGGAAAAATAAAGACCGCTGTTATAGAAGGAGACATTGCAGGCACATCCGACGCCGAAAGAATCGGCAGTCTCGGAGTGCCTGTTATACAGATAAATACAGGCGGCGCATGTCATCTTGACGCTAACATGATTAACGAGGTTTTGGAATCTCTCCCTCTGAAGGAGAGTAACCTGCTTTTTGTCGAAAACGTAGGGAATCTTGTCTGCCCCGCGGAATTTAACATAGGCGAGGATATGAAGGCAATGGTTTTGAGCATAACAGAAGGCGATGACAAGCCGTTAAAATATCCCCTGATGTTTCAGGAATCATCAGCCTTGATATTGAATAAGATTGACCTTCTGCCTTATACAAATGCAAGCATAGAGAAAATCAGGAGGGACGCAATGTCCTTAAATCCTTCGCTGAAAATATTTGAGGTTTCATGCAAAACAGGCAAGGGAATCGCGGAATGGGCGGAATGGCTGATAGAGAAAATTAAAAGTTAAGGGTTAGAAGTTAATGGACCGCGTTCTCATCAATATCAAAGGCGTTGTGCAGGGAGTCGGCTTCCGTCCCTTTGTCTATAACCTTGCCAAATCCCTTAACCTGAAAGGCACAGTGACCAATACCTCTGACGGCGTGGCAATTGACATAGAAGGCGAAGACATCACGTCATTTATAGGCAGGCTTCCAAAAGAAGCTCCTCCATTATCAGAGATAAACAAAATTGATATTTCGCCTATGCCTTTTTGCGGCTATGAGGATTTTAAGATAGTAAAAAGCAGAGACACCGGAAGTTTTACGCTTATATCTTCTGACGTCTCTGTATGCAATGACTGCCTTAAAGAGCTGCTTGACAAGGACAACAGGCGTTATCTCTACCCTTTCATAAACTGCATCAACTGCGGGCCGCGGTACACCATCACAAATGCTGTGCCTTATGACAGACACAACACCACCATGTCTGTTTTTAAAATGTGCAATGAATGCAAAAGCGAATACAACAACACTTCTGACAGGAGATTTCATGCCCAGCCTAATGCATGTCCTAAATGCGGGCCGAACTTAGAATTCAAAATTCATCCCGATTTATTGGGGACAAAATTCAAAATTTATGAAAAAGAAAATCCTATCAAATCAACTATAAATATTTTAAAGCAAAGCGGTATCGTTGCAATAAAAGGGCTTGGCGGTTTTCATATCGCATGTGACGCCGCAAACAGAGATGCGGTTGAAAGATTAAGAGAAAGGAAAAGAAAGAACAACAAGCCTTTTGCGCTTATGGCTCCTGATATGGAAACAATAAAAAAATACTGCGAGGTTTCAGAGAAAGAGCAAGAACACCTGACTTCCAATAAGAGACCGATTGTGCTCCTGAGGAAAAAAGATACAATATACAGGATACCGCAGTCAGGATACAGGATACAAGATGAAGAAAATCATGCATCGGGCATCATGCATCATGCATCAGTACTTCCTGATTCGATCAGCCCTAATAATCTGTACATCGGCTTCATGCTGCCGTACACACCACTTCACTATTTATTATTCTTTTATCCTTTGACAATGCTATCAGCTATCAGCTATCAGCCGTCAGCTAACTTTGATGCCCTTGTTATGACCAGCGGCAATATCTCAGAAGAGCCGATTGTTGTCAGCAATGACGAGGCAGCATCAAAATTCTCCGATATGGTTGATGCCCTCCTTATCCATAACAGGGACATCTTCATGCGGGTAGATGATTCTGTTGTAAGAAATCATTTTTTAGCTCACAGGACAAAACCTATCTTTATCCGCCGTTCAAGGGGCTATGCGCCTGAGCCCATATCTCTGGATGATGATGGCCCTGAAGTGCTCGGCTGCGGCGCTGATATAAAAAACACATTTACCCTCACAAAAGGAAGCTATGCTATTCCAAGCCATCACATAGGAGATATGGAAAATTACGAGACTGTAAAATTTTTTGAAGAGAGCCTCAGCAATCTTAAAAAAGTTTACAGGGTGAACCCTGTTGCAATCGGATACGACCTGCATCCCAATTATCTTTCAACAAAATGGGCGCTGAGCCAGAAGGCAGAAGAGCGTTCAGCGTTCAGCGTTCAGCGTTCAGCGACAGAAAACTCCAAACTCCAAACTCCGAACTCCGAACTTTTGTTTTATGGCATCCAGCATCATTATGCGCACATCGCATCCGTGATGGCGGAAAACGGAATAAAGAGAAAAGTCATAGGCGTGGCATTTGACGGCACCGGCTATGGAACTGACGGTAATCTGTGGGGAAGTGAATTCCTGATTGCCGATATAGATGACTTTAAGAGGGCTGGACACTTTAAATACATCCCCCTTCCGGGAGGAGAAACGGCAATCAGAGAGCCGTGGAGAGTTGCGGTCAGCTACATAAGATATATCACAGGAGATGAGGTGATGGATTATCTGGAGTCCATAGGCTTCATTGAAAAATACGGCAGCGAAAGGATAAACGCTATTTTAGGAATTATTGACAACAGAGATTTCTCACCTCTTTCATCAGGCGCAGGAAGGCTCTTTGATGCAGTCTCGGCAATACTCGGAATATGCGACACAAACACCTTTGAAGGCGAGGCGGCAATGGCGCTTGAATCCTATACAATAGATAACATGGAGGAAGACTACCCTGCTGACATCGGATTGAAAGACAGGATTGAAATAGACTTCTGCCTGACTCTATTCAGGCTGATACAGGATATGGCGAAAGGCATTGGAAAAGATATTATCGCCACTAAATTTCACAACACCATATTCACAATTATCGCCGGAGTCGTCCAGCGGCTCGGCATGGTTCATAAGCTGCATGATGTAGTTTTAAGCGGCGGAGTTTTTCAGAACATGTATCTTCTCAAAAATACTGTAGACAGGCTGAAATCAATAGGGATGAATGTTTATACTAATGAAAAGGTTCCTGCAAATGATGCAGGCATATCGCTGGGGCAGGCATACATAGTGAGGGAAAGAATAAAAAAGTCATCCCGGACTAAAGAATAAAAGGAGTTATCATTGAGCTTGGCAGTTGAAACATTAAAAAATCTTTTAAAGCAAATCGGAAAACCGGTAAGGCTGATGGAGGTCTGCGGCACCCATACCGTTGCTATATTCAGGCAGGGCGTCAGGGAACTGCTGCCAGAAGGGTTAAGCCTTATAAGCGGTCCCGGCTGCCCTGTGTGCGTCACCGCAGTTGAGGATATTGAGAAGGCAATGGAAATCGCAAGAAAAGAAAATGTTATATTCACGACTTTCGGAGATATGATGCGCGTGCCCGGCATCAAGAAAAATCTCTCTGAAGCCAAGGCAGATGGCTCTGATATAAGGGTTCTATATTCTCCGATGGACGCTCTCAAGATTGCTTCAGAAAACAAAGATAAAAAAATTGTATTTTTTGCAACAGGTTTTGAGACAACGTCTCCGTCTGTGGCTGCCACGCTGTTTGAGGCAGACAGAAAAGGGGTAGGTAACTTCTATATATATTCCGTTCATAAACTCGTTCCCCCTGCATTGGACGCACTGCTGGGTTCAGGCGAAGTAAAAATTGACGGTTTTATTATGCCCGGTCATGTCAGCACTATCATCGGAACCATGCCGTGTGAGTTTATAGCTGAAAAATACAGAAAGCCGTCAGTGATAACAGGGTTTGAGGCAGGAGACATACTTCAGGGAATAAACATGCTTCTTGAACAGATTGCATCCAACAGGTCAGAGGTTGAAATACAATATAAAAAAGTTGTGAGGAAAGAAGGGAATCCAAAGGCAGTTGCGCTCATTAACGAGTATTTTGAGCCGTGCGATGCATACTGGAGAGGGATAGGGACAATACCATTGAGCGGGCTTAAACTCAGAGAAAAATACAAACACAGAGACATAAACTCAGTGATTAAGATTGAGACCTCGTTTGTTTCAGGCCCTCAGGAACCGAAGGGATGCTCCTGCGGAGAAATTCTTAAAGGCATAAAAACACCTGACGAATGCCCGCTGTTTGCCGGAGGATGCACGCCTGAAAACCCTGTCGGAGCATGCATGGTAAGCACAGAGGGAAGCTGCGCTGCGTATTACAAATACGGAGGTCATAGATGATAGTCAGCAAGACTGCCTTTCGCTTGCTCACTTTATATTTTGTGGGAGGATTCAGTGGATAAAATCCTTCTTGCGCACGGAAGCGGCGGAACTGCAATGCATAAGCTGATAAGGGAGTATTTTGTCCCTGAGTTTGATATGAAAAGCCTCGGAGACGCTGCGATTGTAGATTTGTCCCATTCACCCATTCACCCATTCACCCATTCACCATTAAGACTTGCCTTTACAACTGATTCTTATGTTGTCTCTCCTGTTTTTTTCCCGGGAGGAAATATCGGAGAACTTGCGGTTTACGGCACGGTTAATGACCTCTCAATGGTCGGCGCAAAACCTCTTTGCATGAGCGCAGGATTAATACTTGAAGAGGGATTTTTAATGAATGACCTAAAAAAGATTCTCGCATCAATGGCAGATGCCGCTAAAAAATCAGGGGTAAAAATTATTGCAGGCGACACAAAGGTTGTCAACAGGGGAAAGGGAGACGGAATATTCATAAACACATCAGGCATCGGGATACTTGAAGACGGAGTAAATATCTCGCCCTCAAATATAAAATCAGGGGATAAAATCATCGTAAGCGGAACAATCGGCAACCACGGAGTTGCTGTCATGGCTGAAAGAAACGGGCTGAGCTTCAATCCTCCTGTCCTGAGCGACACAGCGCCGCTGAATCAGATGGTGCAGGAGATTATCGGATACGGCGGTGTGCACGCAATGAGAGACCCTACGAGGGGAGGACTGGCTACGACACTCAAGGAAATGGCTCTGGAATCAGGACTATGCTTTTCTATACGAGAAGCGTCAATCCCTGTTCCGGACGGAGTGAGAGGCGCATCTGAACTTTTAGGTATTGACCCTCTTTACATTGCAAATGAAGGTATTTTAATAGCTGTTGTCAAAAGAGATGCCGCTGAAAGCCTGCTTGCGATACTGAGGAAAAACCCTCTGGGAAAAGAGGCTAATATTATCGGCGAAGTCTCTGAATCGCCCGGAGGCAAGGTCCTGCTGAAAACAAGAATCGGCGGAACACGCATTATAGATATGCTTTCAGGCGAACAGCTTCCGAGGATATGTTAAACAAGAAGATGCAAAATAAAGCAGAAAATAAAAAATCCAGAATTAGTGCAGATTGTTTGTCATTGCGGCTTGTCCGCAATCTTTCCCATTGCATGTCATTCTGGTATGTCCAGAATCTCTCTCTAAGAAGGATTCCGAACAAGTCGGAATGACAGATGAGTGAAAGATATTCAATAAGGAGTAATAAACTATGAATAGACTTTCTCAATTTTTACTATTTTTATTTCTTGTCACTTTTATTTTCTCATGCGCTCCGAAGGAAGAAGTTAAACCTTCTCTGCCTCCCGTAAAAATTGCCGTTGTCCTCGGCGCAGGAGCATCAAAGGGATTTGCACATATCGGAGTTCTTAAGGTGCTCGAATCAAACAAGATTCCCGTGCACATGATAATCGGCACAAGCGCTGGAAGTTTCGTAGGCTCGCTTTATGCCTATGGATATAATGCATTTGAACTCCAGAAACTCTCATTCTCCATAGAAAAAGGCGATGTCACTGACCTGATGATACCTGACAATGGGTTTATAAAAGGAGAAAAACTTGAGGTGTACATAAACCGCATATTAAAAAACACACCGTTGGAAAAACTTAAAATCCCCTTTTATGCCGTTGCAACTGATATTCAAAGCGGAAAAGAGGTCGTGTTCGGAACAGGCAATACAGGCACCGCTGTAAGGGCAAGCTGTTCAATACCCGGCATATTCAGGCCTGTAAATATTTCAGGCAAGACATATGTTGACGGCGGCGTTGTCAGTCCTGTTGCGGTTGACGCAGCAAAGAGGCTCGGAGCTGATATAGTTATTGCAGTGGATATAGCAAGTGATATTGATTCATCCCAGCCCGAGGGGACAATTGAGACCATCTTACAGTCAATAAACATAATGTACTCCAAGCTCGCAGCCATACAGCTTTCAAAAGCGGATGTTGTGATAAAACCAAAAATCGGTTATATAGGAAGCGCTGATTTTTCAAAAAGGCATGAGGCTGTCCTTGAAGGCGAAAAGGCAGCGCTCGAAGCACTGCCGAAGATTCAGGAAATAGTGAATAAGCTGAAACAGGAAGGCAGATTAAACTAAGATTTCACAGGCAAGGCGCATCATTTAAATCCGAAAATTAGGAGGCTGTGGCTGGATTAAGGCAAGATTCACGGGTCTGTTAGAATAGGGGCTGAAGTCTCTACAAAGTAGAGCGGATAGCCCTGCATAACAGATGGGAAGAACAAAATATATCGCACTAACATCTATACTTTTACAGCGATAGTTTAATATTGCCGAAAGACAGTCACAGCCTCCTGAGAGGTATTAGTTATTCATGGTCGGGGCGAAAGGATTTGAACCTTCGGCCCCACGGTCCCGAACCGTGTGCGCTACCAGACTGCGCTACGCCCCGATAGAGAATAATAAAAACCTTTCCTCATAAAGTCAACCCCGTTAGAAAATTGGACAGGGCTTGTTTTCTAACGGGGTCAAGCGTGATTGACCGCAGTTCAATGATTCAGTTATATTAAACAGATTTGTTCTTATCAGGAGGTTTGCAAAATGCCGATATACGAATATGAGTGCCTGAACTGCGGTCAGATACATGAGGCGCTCCGGAAATTCAGCGATAAGCCGCTGAGTAAATGCCCAAGATGCGGCGGAATATTGAAAAAGCTTATCTCAAATACATCATTCATCCTCAAAGGCACAGGCTGGTATAAGACAGATTATGCGTCAAAGCCATTTGGTTCAGCAGACAAGCCTAATGCAAAGAAAGACTCAGGCGCTGAATCAAAAACAGGAACTAAGACAGAAACTAAAGCAGAGAGCAAAACAGAATCTAAGGCAGAGGCAGCAGTTAAAGCATAGCCTAAGGCTCGTAGAGTGATTGACCCGCAGATTCATATTCCCTATCACAAAATAGCAGAACACCTTCCTTTCATCAGGCAGGAAAAACTCAACCTTGAACTCTATCTTGAATCAAAAACTCTTGATTCAATAAGCAGGGAAGATATATTACATCTAAAAAGTCAGCTTGATTATAACCCTTCCCTCACAATCCACGCGCCTTTTATGGATTTATCTCCGGGCGCAGTTGATTCAAAGGTCAGGGCTGTGACAATGGAAAGGTTTCATCATGTGTTGGACATTGCGAAAGAATTAAAGGTGAAATGTGTCGTATTCCATTCCGGATATGAGAAATGGAAATATGCCCTGAACATAGGCCTCTGGCTTGAGCAAAGCCTCCTTACATGGAGGCCTTTGGTAAAGAAAGCAGAGGAGATTGGCGTTAAGATTGCGCTTGAAAACATCTTTGAGGACGAGCCTGAAAATTTGAGGCTGCTGATGGAAAAGATGGGGAATAATAGCTTTGGAATATGCTTTGATTCTGGGCACTTTAACCTTTTTTCTAAAGTATCACTTGAAGATTGGTTCAGGCATTTGAAACCCTATATTATTGAGCTTCATCTTCATGACAACAACAAGACTTCTGACCAGCATCTCCCGATTGGCGAAGGGACATTTGATTTTGGTAAATTGTTCTCAGCAATGAAAGGCAGAGACCTCATTTATACCCTTGAAGCGCACAATCCTGAGGATGCTAAAAAGAGCATGGAGAGATTGAAGAGATATTTGTAACTCGTCGTAACGTTCGCTTTCGGAATACTACATTTCAATTGACAAATGCGTAGCTTATAAGCTACTATCAACCTGATGGACGAATGTTCTTTCACGCTGGAATACTATATTACCGAAACTGGAAAAATACCATTTAAGGCTTGGATTGAAAGCCTGAAAGACATACATGCCCGCGCGAAGATTCGTGTAGCTCTTGACCGGATAAGGCTCGGAAACTTCGGACATGCGAAGTCTGTCGGCGAAGGCGTATATGAATTGAAAATTGATTACGGCCCGGGGTATCGCTTGTATTACGCATTTTCAGGTGCAGCAATAGTTCTGCTCCTGCTTGGCGGCGACAAGGCATCACAAAGCCAAGATATTGCCCGTGCACAGGAACTCTGGAAAGTATTTAAACGGAGGTGAGATAAATGGCAGTAAAAGCAAAAAAGAG
>CAZHHV010000006.1:28366-32270 GCA_964532335.1 uncultured Nitrospiraceae bacterium | reverse complement strand
AAAACACGTTGAGTCAGCGAGCCTTCGGTAACATTTTATTAT
Organism: uncultured Nitrospiraceae bacterium; assembly: GCA_964532335.1. Classification (GTDB taxonomy): domain Bacteria; phylum Nitrospirota; class Thermodesulfovibrionia; order Thermodesulfovibrionales; family UBA1546; genus UBA1546. The sequence goes on along the minus strand of CAZHHV010000006.1, from coordinate 32,228 downwards.
GAGTCAACTGGTTATATAGCAAGCGACGTGGTTTACGTGTGCATAATGGACTTATCTCCATAGCGGGGCATATATAATAACTATAAAACTGGCCAGGAAAATCGTTGGGATTCTTTATGCACCACGAAGTAAATTCATCAATACTCTGGGGGACATTTTTACAGATACTGACAGACGATAGATTTTCCTTGCAATATAGCTCTAATGCTTTAATCATGCTTTTAGGTGTTCGTTTACAAATGAACGATTTAATATCACGAAATGTAATTCTATTCTTATCAAAATATTTTTTCTCAAGTTTTATCCACTCCTTATATGAAGCAATTATCTTTATTGGAATCTGATTATAGTTAAATGAGTTACTGACTGAAATGGTCTTTTTGTTTTTATTTAGGGTTGTCTTAGAAGCTTTCGGAACACTACATGAGAACTCCCTGTGGTCAAATGGTACGACTTCCCCTTCTTTTTCTTTCACCTTACCCATTATTACCCATTAAATAGTATCGCAATCTATGATACTGTACAGATAGAACTCCGGAGCAGGGGCGATATTAAGAAGGCTGCTTAATACCCCCCTCTACTTTTCTTAGGCTTAAAAGTGTTATTAGACTTTCCCTTTGAATAGTCCTTCTGATACGGGTTCTGAACATTCTTATCTCTGTCGTTATAGTCATAGTAGTTAGGCACGCCGTCTTTATCTGTGTCTTTATTGAGATTGTCATAGTGTTTATAGCTATTTCCCCATGCGTCTTTGTAGTGCCTTTTGCTATCGTAAGAACTATCCTCAGCAAGTACAAAGCTACACATCGCTATTACTATAATAAGGCTTAAACCTAATGTTCTCATCATTTACCTCCTTTTGCTGTCTTTAATATCTAACCCCATTTTATATATAAATTCAGCAGGGTCATTAGAATTATAGAACTCATCAAAAATATCTTGTCTAAATTCTGGATTATTTGATAAAAGCAACGGTTCTGCAAGCTTTGATATTTCATCATAATCCTTATATTTTGTCTTTGCTCTTGCCTCGCTGAGTTTAAAGCGTTCAATTCTCTGTTGGGCAATGTTTTGCTGTGTGATTTCTTTTTGGACTTCTTGTTTAGTTGGTGGTATAAAATCGCTTGAAACCTTTTGCCATCCTTTAGATTGCATACAGCTTTCAAAAGCTCTATCATACGCTGCAATCATGATTAGCCCTGCAAAAGGACTCCTTTGTGACACGTAAGCCGCATTCATTTTTTCGCCTTGAGCATACATATCACAATTAGCAGTAACAACATTATATTCATATTCGCTGGGATTATGCGGATGCCACCAACTATAACGAGTGGCGCAGGAAACGATTAGGATAGTTATTATTGACAATATTATCAATCTTAGCCTCACAGCTTTCCCCCGCTATCTTTTTTGTCTTGTATTCTCTCTGCCTTATGGATTATTACTTTTATATCCGTTTGTCCTTACCTTTTCTCTTTTACGGTCTAATAATATACCCCTACTCTATAAAAAAACAATAGGGGCAAGCTTTTTTTATGTGCCTATTTTGTGCCTGCGAGCGATTAGAAGCTGCCAATTTACTCCAACATCTTCCAACAATGAAGAAAAAGAAAAAGCCTTTGAGATTAAAGATTAATTCTCTAAAATCAAAGGCTTTCTGAAATTTTACGAAAGGTTATTTTTCGGACTTAAAATCCCTCGTCCCCAAAGGGCGTGCCGGTTCAAATCCGGCCTCCGGCACTTATCCGCTCTACCCGTCTATGAGTCGTAGACGAGTCATTGACTGATAAAACCGTTGACGAGTCTTATAAGCTCCTGCGTTTGTATCGGTTTCGGAAGATATGCGTTAGCCCCGATGGCAAGCGCCCTTTTCTTGTCTTCCTCTGCGCCTTCTGTTGTTATTATTATTATCGGTATGTCCTTATAAATGGGATTGCCCCTTACAAGGCTGACGAGTTTTAAGCCGTCCATTACAGGCATGTTTATGTCTGCAAGTATGAGATCTATTTTTTCAGAAGATAATTTTTTCAAAGCATCAACGCCGTCCGTTGCTTCAATCACCTTTGAGCCTGCTATCCTTTTCATGGCAAAACCGATGAGCTGTCTCATCGTCGGAGAATCTTCTACTACAAGAATATTCGGCATCTTATCTACTACCTCCTCGGCTTTTCTTTCAGCATATCAAGGAAACTCTGTATTGTGGTCAGTTTCCTCTCTGATTGCGTATATAGTTTTGAGGAAAAAATAGCAGTGGCAGCATGCCCTGCAAGCAGATTAAAAAGCTCATAGTCAACATTTGAAAATTTCTCCTTTTGCAGAAAAAGCGAATATATTGCAATAACGCCTATCACATGCTCCTTAATCTTTAAAGGGATACAGACTATGGGGTTTTCGGCAGAGATACTGCCTCTGTTATTATGTATATTCTCAGAAAAATAACTTTCCCCTTCTTTTGCAGCAGTCCCTATGATACCTTCGCCAAACCTTACCTTAGGAACATCCGAAATGGATATGCCTTCTGTCCCGACAGGGATAAGCTCGTTTGTTTTCTCTTCTATAAGGAGCACTGCGAATTTCTCGGCGCCTATGAGGTTTATCACTATTTCAAGGACTATCCTCAGAACTTCATTGAAATCCAGAGTTGAATGCAGCTGGTAACTTGCAACGTAGAGGTTGGCAAGGTTGTTATTCTCATCTTCAACTTCAACATACTTTGCTGCAAAATCCTTATTTTCTTCCTCAACCTGCCTGAATCTTTCCTTAAGGGAATTCAGTTCACCTTCAGTGACTTTTATTCTCTCTTCATAAAGTCTTATCTTTGCCTCATCGCCTGAACGCTCAATAGCCTCTTCAATCTGGGCCAGCTTGAACCTCAACCTCTCATTTTCCTTAAGAAGCTCCTGCGTAAACTCTTCTCCCTTTCTGAACATATGAAGAAACTCTTCAGCCTTCTTCCCAATACTTGTTTCTCTTTCCATCAATTTACCCTCTGTTAACTATATTTATTAATTCCATCGGTATTTCAGAAAGCGGAAGCACACTGTCCGCTGCTCCTGCGCTTATGACTTCAGCAGGCATTCCAAAAACCACGGCTGTCTCCTCTGATTCAGCTATAGTATAACCGCCTTTTGATTTAATTTCCAGCATTCCCTTTTTCCCGTCATTCCCCATGCCTGTAAGAACAACACCCATTGCCTTGGTCCCGTAATGTTCTGCGGCAGATGACATCATTAAATCAACCGAAGGCACATACTTATCCTCTTTGACAGCTTCTTTTAGCTGCACATGACATTCGCGCCCTTTTTTCTTAAACACCATATGGTAACCACCCGGGCATATCAACACCCTTCCATGTTCAATAACATCACCGTCTTCCGCTTCTTTTATTTTAAGCTTAGAGAGATGGTCCAGCCTTTCAGCCAGAGGCCCTGTAAAACCCTTTGGCATATGCTGGCTTATAACTACCGACGCAGAAAAATTCTGAGGAAGCCGTGTAAGGATTATCTGGAGCGCTGCAGGCCCGCCTGTTGACGAGCCTACCGCCACAACTTCAATATCGCCTATCACTGAATCAGTTCTGACCGGAGCTTCAACATCGCCGCTCAACAGGCTGAGACTCTTGCTTAACTTATCCATTCTGAGGTTTCTTATTCCCTTTACCTTTGTGAGAAGGTCCTTCTCTATGCTCTGCAGTTCCACGGACGCCTTCTTTGTCGGCTTTGCAATAAAATCAACAGCGCCTAATTCAAGCGCCTTGAACACAGTCTTGGTGTCGGAATAAGAACTGACCATTATCACAGGGATGGGTTTTTCTTTCATCAGCCATCTCAGGAAACTGAATCCGTCCATGGCAGGCATCTCA
>CAZHHV010000006.1:0-28335 GCA_964532335.1 uncultured Nitrospiraceae bacterium | reverse complement strand
CTTCAGTCTTAATGTCTTTGCCATTGCCTCTATGCCGTCGGATGCTATGCCTATAACCTCAATGCTCGGGTCTGCCTCAAGCATTTTCTTTATCGACTGCCGGCTGTAAGCCGAATCATCAACAATAAGAACTTTTATCTTTGGCTCTGCTATCATAGCTTTATATTTTATTCCCCCATACCATTTTCACAAGACTTTCAGATGACATTGACACCGTAAGTTTCGGAGGTTTTTGATAAACCATATCATGTTTGAAGTGCTTAAGCGTAAAGGCTGTAGAAATATTCATCAAGGACTCTGCATGACCCAGCAGCAGATACCTTCCGTCAGTAAGCCTTTCATGAAAACCCCTGATTACCTTTTTTCTCGCCTCCAGATCAAAATATATGAGCACATTTCTGCATAATATTACATCCATCTCACCTACGAATTTCACTTTGAAAGGGTCCAGAAGGTTAAGGCAGCTGAAATTCACAAGCCGCCTTACGTTATCGTTAATCTTATACAGGTTATTTTCATCTGTAAAATATTTTTCTATATAATGCTCCTCCGTAGTCCTGAATGAATTCTTGCTGTATATCCCCCTTCTTGCATGCTGCAGCACCCTCTGGTTGAGATCACTGCCGAGTATTTCCACATCCCACCCTAAAAAAAAACCCTGCTCCAGCACCATCATTGCGATTGTATAAGGCTCTTCTCCGGTAGAGCAGCCTGCAGACCATATCCTTATCTTCTTTGACTCCCTGTTTGTATTCTTAAGCTCAGGCAGTATCTCCTCGCTCAGCGTCTTCAACTGGCTCATTTCCCTGAAAAAATAAGTTTCATTTACAGTGAGGACATCTACAATAAACGAAAGTTCTTCATCCCTTCGCTTATCATATAACAGCAGCCTGTAATAATCCCTGAAATCATTCAGATGATGACTTTTCACTCTTTTGGAGAGTCTTTTCTCCAGAAGGTATTTTGAATTATCATCAAAATACATCCCGCAGTAATCCCTTATCAGATCTCTTAGAAGCCTGAATACGTCGTCTGATAAGGGGACTATCTCTTCCTTTTCAAGCATCAAGACACTCCTCCACAGCCTTTCTTACAACAGGGTCTTCTTCTTTATCCAGTAATTTCTCAAGCTCAACCCTCACGCTTCCTTCTGCAGCAGACACCCTCACACGGAGAACCTCAACAGCCGCCATTCTTGTGGCCCAATCAGGATCGTTAAGATAGGACAGGATTATGTTCTCAACATCGTTAAATGGAGTAAGCGCTTTTATAGCAGTCCTTCTTATCTCCTTATCATGCGAAGAAAGCATCCCTGCCAATGCATTCCTTGCAGTTTCGCCGCCTATCCTGCTAAGAGACTCCATCGTGGAAGTCACAACAAATCCATTAGGGTCTGAGAGCAAATTAACAAGCTGATGCACTGTGGTTTTATCGCCTAACTCGCCGAGCGCCTTTACCGCTGCCGCCCTGACTGCATCATCAGGGTCAGTGAGCAAAATGAGAAGCGATTCTGACACTCCTTTCCCCTTAATAAAGCCAAGGCTCAATGCTGCAGAAACCCTTATATCTGCATTCTCATCCGTAAGTGCAAGCGTCAGATATTTTATAGACTCGTCTGTTCTTATCATGGACAACGACTTGACAACGGCATGTCTTACCTTGATATTATCATCCTTCAGCGCAAAGCCGATTGCCGGCACAGCCGCCACCGCGCCAATCTCACCAAGCAATAATACAGTATTTTTTCTCAGCACAGGATTCCTGTCGCCAATCATTTTGATTAATTCATCTGATGAGATACCTGCCTTAAGAATGGATAATGCGGCCACGGCTGCTTCCTGCACATCTTCGTACTCATCAGAGAGCAGTTTTTTTATTTGCTCTACAGCCCTTAAATCACCTATCCTTGAGATAGCAAGCGCTGCGAGCGCTCTCACATGCCCGTCGTCGTCTTTCATCAGTCCTTCAAACACATCATAAAAAACAGGAGAGGCAAGCTCGCCTGCAACTTCGCATATAAACCTCTGCTGGTAGGGGCTGACTGTATCAAACAAAGACAGAATGACCTCCGGCTTGTTTTTCCCTATAAAGACAAGCGCCCTTTTTACATCCTCTGCCAGATCCTCTTCGAGTGAAAGCTCCAGAAGCGGAGCAAGCGCCCTTTCATCTCTCATAAGACCGAGCAGCAGTATTGCAGAAACTCTCACATCTGCCTTTGCGCTCCATGCATGCGCAACAAGAATATCAATAATGCGGTCCCCGAAGAACTTTTTCATTTCTTCCGCAATAAATTCTTCTTTCACGCCGTTATGATAAAAATTTCTTATCGTCTTTATTACTTCTTCCTGTATCGTCTTTGATGAATCTTCAAGAAGGGGGACTATGTTCTTGAGCGTTTCAGGCGCAGAAAACCTGCCGAGCGCCTTTAGCACCGGTTCTCTGAGGGTCTTTGTAGAAAGGGCTTTAACAAGAGAAGGGATAGCCTTTCTGTCGCCAATCCTTCCAAGCGCATCAGCGGCAGGATATGAGGTCCACAGGTCGCCACTTTCAAGTATCTCTATCAGTGCATTCACAACCGCTGGTTCGCCTATTTTCCCAAGATGTTCAACAGCAGTTGCCCTGACATTGTCATCCTCGTCTTTGAGGGCATCAAGCATCAGCGGCAGTGATCTTTTGTCTCTGAACTCTCCGAGCACATCTATTATAAATTTTCTGACATCCCTGTTCTGGGTATTGAAAGCCTCCATGAGAAATGTGGTAGTCTTCTTGTCTAACTTTATGAGAGTTTCTATGGCTGAGTTTCTCGCTCCTGCATTATCATCAATATAAAGAAGGGCAATCAGTCCATTGATATACGCCTCGACGGGATAATCATTAAGCAGGATGTCAACTGCTGTCTTTCTCACCCTCCAGCTGACATCTTTCATTGCCTTAAGAAGCAATCCGATAGAGGCATCGGAAGCTGCGCCTCTCAGACTCTCAACAGCTTCTCTTCTTACCTCTACATCTTCGCTGTCAAGCAGATTTTCCGGTTCCTGCATGTTCCTCCTCTCTACGAACCATCGGCTATGAGACCAGTGGATTCTTCTCGCCTCAGTCCGCACTCATCCGCCTGTGGCGGAGTGGAGAACAAGTCCGAGGAGTCGGAAAGCATTATCTTTTCCTTTGATGTAAGAAGCCTTTCAATATTAAGGAGGATTACTATCCTCTCTTCTTTTTTTCCAAGGCCTGTAAGGTATTCTGTCTTCAACCCCTTAAACATTGCCGGTGGAGCGCTTATCTCCTCAGGACTAAAAGGGACTATCTTATCTATTTCATCCACCAGAAGTCCTATCTTCTCATCCTCGTAGCGGACAACTATTATCCGGCACTTCTCGGTTTCGGTATGAGCGCCGAATCGCTTTCTGAGGTCCAGCAAAGGGATTACTTCACCCCGGACATTTATAACGCCTGAAATAAAATCGGGCAGTTCAGGAAGAAAATAGATTTTCTGCGATTTCAGTATCTCAACAACCCTGCTTATGTTGACGCCGAAATCTTCTTTCCCTATTTTAAAAACAGCAAATTTTTCCATAACTCCTCTCAGAACAGTAGCGCAGTAGACCAGTAGCGCAGTAATAACAGGTGATTTGTTTGCCTGCTGCTCTGCTGCTCTGCTGCTCTACTTTGCATTTTTAACCTTAAATGCCGACATCTCTTTTTTGAGCAGCTCAATCTCATTAAAAAGCGTTGTCAGGGAGATTGAGACCTCTTCAACATCTTTCACGGTAGTCATCCCTATGGCCCTCATCTGTTCCATTGCGGCCGCAGTGCTATCGTTCACTTTCTGGTAACTTGATGTCGCCTTTCCTATCTGCTTTATCCGCTCATCTGCAAGCTCAAGATTCGTTGATACCGCCTTTATCCCCGCTGCCTCTTCCTCGGCGCCGTGCTTGACAATGTCCGCCGTGTCTTTAACATCGCTCACGCTTTCAAGCAGATGAGCGGTTCCCTTCTGCTGCTCCTGTGTTGCCTTGGCGGTATGTTCAATCATCTTACGGATATTTTCCACTGAAACCGCAATCTGCTTTAGTCCTTTAGCCTGTTCTTCGGTTGCCCTTTCTATCGCCTCTGCCATTGCAGCAGACTTCTGCGAAACTTCCAGCGCCCTTGCCATGTCTTCTCCCGACTTATAGACAAGGGTCTGGCTTTCGGTTGCAATGTTCATGCTGCTGTTTATTGCCCCTGCGGCATCTGCTATTTCGGACTGTATTGCTTTTATTATGTTGGATATCTCCTTTGTTGAAGCGGCAGTCCTGTCGCTCAGCCCTCTTATCTCATCAGCCACAACAGAGAAACTCTTTCCATACTCGCCTGCCTGCGCTGCAAGTATTGCGGCATTCAGGCTCAGGAGGTTTGTCTGCTCTGTAACATCCTTTATAACCTTTAACATCTTTTCTATATCTGCTGACCTGCCGCTTAGCTGGCTTACAGTCTCTGAAGACCGCTTTACCTCCGAAATCAGCGTATCCATGCTGTTAATGGCATCTGAAACCGCATCTATACACTCTCCTCCGAGTATTGCCCTTGTGTTGGATGCCAGACGGGCTGATTCTTTTGCATTGCTCTCAACTTCCTTTACCGAGGCATTTATCTCCTCAATAGAGGCGGATGTATCCTCCACTGCCGAAGATGCCTCTTCTGCATTCTCTGCGATTACCTTGGCGGTCTGTGACACCTCGGCAACCACAGAGTAAGCATCCTCTGTGGCCTTAAATAATTTGCCTGTGCTTAAGGCTATCTCGTCTGCTGTTGCCTTCATCTCAAGCAATGACGTTACATTCTCGTTGGAGAAATCTACCAGCTTGCCCACGTCTTCTGTTATCTGTTTATGGGATTCATTGGCGTTTTTTATAGCAGATATTACATTATTGCTTGATTCTGTCTGTTTCTGTGTTCCCTGATTCACATTTCTGAAAGTAAGGGTTAATTGGTTAATAGCCATAGAGACATCCTCGGACATAGACCGCAATTTATTTAGCGTGGAAGCCAGCCTGCCTATAAGAAACCTGAATCCGTTTGCAATGCTCCCGAACTCATCATCCTTGAACTCTGAGATCTCTACGGTCAGGTCGCCTCCGGTTGCCATGGCAAGCGCCTCATTTATTCTTTTCACAGGCCTGCCGACTTTCCTCTGGAAGAATTTCACAATCGCGTATATGATAACGAGAAAAGTTATACCCTGCATAAAAGGCGGAATTACAAGAAACCGTCTCATAACTTCATTCACTGACTTGCCGCTATAAACCACTTCTATGCTGCCGGCGTCTTTTCCGTCTGCTTTTACAGGAAGTTTTATAATGTTGATTTCAGGGATATAAAACATAAAAAACGGATTTATACCTCTGCCTTCCTCTTTATATTGAACAGCCTTGGCAGCAAGCACATTACCCTTAACATCACTAATCTTTACCGACACAATATTCCCGCTCCTTACAATTGTCTCCAGAAAAATATCAAGCTGCTTTGAATCATAGCCCATCGTGACAGCTGCATCCCTGATATGCCCGGCAGTTGCTGCAGCCTCATCTCCGAGCCTCTCCTTGAGATAACTTTTCTGGTAAAGCATCAGCCACGTGTAAAGTATTCCCTGCCCGACAATAAGTATTGACAGTATCGTTATCATAAAATACGTAATAAGGCTCTTCCTGAAACCTGTCATCTCTGCACCCCCATATTGCCTGTCATTGCGGCTTGTCCGCTCATTAATGTCATTCTGGCTTGTCCAGAATCCTTCGGAAAGATTCCGAACAAGTCGGAATGACAAACCCGACAAGCTGGAATGGCCGACAGTATGAAACCCGTATTTAAAAAATATTTTATCGTCATGACAGCATCCCCAGTTTTAACATCATAGACTTTATCCCTGCGTAATCCTCATCAATTGCTTCAGTAAAACCGGTATATGCCTTGGCTATGGATTTAAGGATAAGCCCTCCTTCGGCAGAAGTATCGGTCAGGGCAGTTAAGGCTGACTTCAGCACAGAGACCTCCTCTTTGCTCAACGACTTATTGACGCATATATTGAATTCAGGGATACCTTCTGAAATCTTCAGGAACCTTAACCCCTGATCCTTGAACTTGTAAGCAGTGTCTTCCATAATGCCTCCTGCATCAAACTCGCCTCTCAGCACCGCCTTGGCTACATCGTCATGATGGCCGAGATAGTCGTAATAAGAAAGGTCTTTCAACTCTATCCCCGCCTCTAAAAGTATGGCCCTCGGGACAATATGGCTTGACGTTGAATGAAAGTCTCCGAATGCAAAGGCCCTTCCCTTCAACTCTCCTACGGAACTAATGCCCTTTTCCGCGCTTGTGATTATTACCGAGTGCTGATAAGGCTTACCGTCTCTTAATGCCTTTACAATCACTTCAACACCGTATTTCCTGCAGGCCTCGGCATAAGTGGAGGGCGTCATAAAGCACAATTGCGTGACATTCTGGCCTATGGCATCAACAGCCTCCTCAAAGTCCATTGCTACCTTAAGCTCAACTCTTCTGCCTAATTTTTTACTTAGATAATCCGCTAAGGGAGTGAACTTCACAAACATCTCTGCAGGCGACTCTAATGGTATAACTCCAAATTTTAATATGCCTTTCTCCTCGGAAAATTTAAACCTTCCTATTTCTTTGTCAATCAACTCTGCGTCTTTCTGCAGGCCCCTCAGTGAATTATTCACATTAAATGCGAGGTCGCGGTTGCTTTTGGGAATATCCTTTATCTTTTCTACGGATTTCCACATTTGATCGGAACCTATCTTCTGTTCATAAATTGCCTTGGAGATCTGCCGGCTCTTATCGGAAAACACTTCGATTGCGCCTGATATATGTTTGCTGGTTGCCGCCTGCTCGTCCGTCGCTCCCCTTACTTGATGCGATATATCCCTCATCTTCTCTGTTGCCCCCATAATAAGGGCTGTCCCCTTTGCCTGCTCTGCTGTTGCCTTGGCAATCATGTTCGTCATGTTCTTGATGCGCTCCATTGCCTCTGAGACAAGACTTATCGCCTTTGCCTGTTCGCCTGTGGACCGGTCGATGGAGAGCGCCATCTCAGAAGATTTCTTAGAACTGTCCAGAATCTTCTTTAATGCGTCTGATGCCTCTCTTGAGAGTCTAAGCCCTTCATCAACTGACTTCAGCCCTTCTCCCATCGCCTGAACAGTGCCTTTTACTTCCTGCTGAACAGACTGTATGAGAGAGCCTATCTCCTGAGTTGAGAATGCCGTCCTCTCTGCAAGGTCTTTAATCTCCTCTGCAACAACTGAAAATCCTTTTCCGTGCTCTCCTGCCTGCGCTGCGAGTATTGCGGCATTCAGGGCCAGAAGAGTCGTCTGGTCGGTGATATCATCTATCACATTGAGTATCTTGCCTATCTCATCTGACCTGACGCCGAGCTTCTTTACAAAATCATTTGTTTTCTCAACAGAAGACTTTATATTTTTCATGCCCTCCATAGTTTTTTCTATGGAGCCCATTCCGAATGTTGATGCGTCAGTCATGACTTTCTGAGACAGTTTTGCAGACTCTTTTGCATTCGCCTCAACCTCTTTCACGGAAGACGTCATCTCTTCTATGGCAGAAAGCGTCTCATCTGTTGCAATTGAAAGATTATCAGCGTTATTAGCAACCTCTTTTATGGTGGCGGAAAGTTCTGCAATGGAAGAGGATGTTGCATCAACGGCAACGGACAGGTCGTGAGTATTGTTCTTTACATGCCCTATGGCATTAGCCATTTCTTCCATTGACGCCGCTGTCTCTTCTGTTGATGCGGCAAGTTTTTCAGTGCCGTCGGTAATATCTGAAATAGCGGCATTCAGTTCCTCAACCGAACTTGAGATATCTGCTATTGCCTCTGTCTCAAGCTGCGTGCCGTCAAGCACCTTTTTAGAGTCCTTTCCGACAGTTTCAACAACGCGTGCGATCCTCACCGAGACGTCCTTTATCCTCTGCAGTATTCTTCCTACCGCGCTGACAGACTCTTTTATGGAGCTGCTTAGCAGCGCAATCTCATCTTTACTCTTTATATCCACATCAAATGAAAGGTCGCCTTTTGCCAGCTTTAACGCTGCTTTCTCTATCACCTTAATAGGCAATATAACCAATCTCCTGAGCATTAACCAGAGCACAAGGCTGAACCCCAGTGTGCCGACAATTGTCAGCAAAATAACGGTTATTACTGATTTCTTTGCCTTTTCATATTCCTTTTCTATTGACAGTGAGACCTTTACAGCGCCAATTACAGCTCCCTCCTGTGCATGACATCCCTTGCATGAAGCGGCATTTTCAAGCGGCTTGTAAAAGGTATATCCTTTTACATCTTCTATCACAATAGGAGCTTTTGTGCTTATAATCTTCTTCATTGCGTCAGCTTCAGTTACGGGAGCATCTTTCCTGAATGCCTCCTTACCTTCTGAATTCACAACATGGAGGTCGGACATGCCTGCGGTCCCGCGCAAGCTGTCTATAAGCTTGTTCGTAAGGTCATGCCTGTTCTCCATCATTGTCATTTCAATGCCTTTTTTTATGATCTCAGCCGTGGTCTCTGAATTTTCTCTTGTAATTCCGTAAAGAGTTGACTTCTCTATAAACATAGTCATTGTGCCTGCAATGACAACGCCTACAAGAAGCATGACTAAAACAGAAACAATTATCTTTAATTCAAGTTTTTCTCTCATAAGACCTCCGGTTTAATAAGTGACAGTGAGTAGTGCAAGTGTCAGTTAACTGAAAACAAACACTGACACTGTTCACTGACACTTCTTTCAATTTTGCTCTTTTCATTTCAGATTTATATTTGCCGCCTCTTCCAGACGTATGACCGAGATAAACCTGCCGTTGTAAAGAACAACACCCCCTACGAACATCAGGTCTGACTCGCTGAGATGAGCCGGCGGCTCTGCAATGTCGGATTCATCAATGCGAATAACACCGTTTATCCTGTCTATCATTATCCCGATACGGCCCTTTGGGCCTTTCAGCGTCAGTATCTTTTTACGCACCTTGCCTCCGCCTGAGGCGGATGCGCCGTTATCTTTAATTGAGAGCCTTTTTTTCAAGTCTAAAACAGGCATTACCTTTCCCCTGACAGCAGTTATCCCGAGGATGTAATCCGGCGCTTTTGGAACCATGGTAATTTGCTGGGGAGTGAGAATCTCTTCAACTTCAGATATCCTGAAGGCAAATTCTTCCGCGGCAAGCTGAAATGTAAGAAGTTCTATTATGCCTGAGATTGCCTCTTCTCGTAGAGTCGAGTCTACGACAGGTTTAGCTGCTCCCTGATTAAGACCTTCAGGGACAGGTTTTGAAACAGATTCAGTCCGATTCTCGGACTCCGAAACAACCTGAGCAGCGGCTTCGGGCTGGGGTTTAGCTGATGGCTGATGGCTGATAGCTGATGGCTTTTCAATCTGCTGTTTACTGTCCTCTGTTTTCTCAGAGGTGACCGGCGGCTGTTGAGCGCCTGCTGTCATATCATCGGCAGCCCTGTCCTCTTGCTTAGGTGCAATATCTTCTTTCTTCCCATGGGTCATAGACTGACCGCCGCTTTTTTGTTCTTCTTCTTTAATCTTTTTTCTAATTTTCGCTATATCCATTTAGTCCAAACTCCTGAGCAGCTTCGTTAATTAATTGTCTTTCAATTATCCTGTATTCATGACCAAGCCCGCTTAAGAGCGCTGCAGTCGCCAGGCTGTTAATCAATCTCGGGACACCGCCGGAATATGCATGAAGCGCCTTTAACGCCTCGCCGGTAAACAACTGCTCCTCGCATCCGCCAACCCTCAGCCTGTGTTCCACATAACCAATTATTTCATCTTCGCTTATCGGACCCAGGTGATAAAAAAGTCCGATGCGCTGTTTCAACGGCAGATATGCCTTATGATTTAACCTGCGCCTTAAGTCCGGCTGTCCTACAAGTATAAGACTTAAGAGATTTGCGTCATCAAGCTGAAAGTTTGTAAGCAGCCTGATCTCTTCAAATGTATCCTTGTTCGGAATAAGCTGCGCCTCATCTATGATTATCACAGGAGTAATCCCTGCCTGATAATCTTCATAAACTTTTGAATATATCGCCTCAAGAAGGTCATCCTTGAGGCTCGAAAATCCGCCTGAGACGGCAATATCAAACCGCTTGGCAACTGTCCTGAGAAACTGCGCCGGCGTGAGGCGGGGATTAATAATAAGAATAATCCTGTATTTTTCTCCGAGCGAGTCTATCAGCGCCCTTGTGAGCGTAGTCTTACCGCAGCCGACATCTCCTGTCAGGACAATAAGTTCTTTTTCTTCAACCGCATACTGCAGTCTTGCAAGCGCCTCTTCATGCGCTCTGCTCATGAAAAGAAATTTAGGGTCGGGTGTTTTAGTAAAAGGCCTGCGTTTTAATCCGTAGAATTCCTCATAAATCATAAATGCCCCCTTTTACTTTTTGTTTGACGACAGCATTATCTATAAGACCGTCAACATCTATGACAAGAATAACTTCATGCTTGCCTATCTCTGCCGCGCCTGCAAAACCTCGAATGCCTGTAAAATATTCTCCAAGTGATTTAATAACTATTTCGTGCTGCCCGAATAACTCGTCAACCATCAACCCGTGCCTTCTGTTTCCGGTTCCTGCGACAACGGCAAAAAACTTGTCCGGTTCTTCATCCGTCAGAGCAAAAACCCTTCCGATGTTTGTTATCGGAAGCATCTCGCCTCTCAGATTATAAACATCCTTTCCCTCAACAGTCTGGATATCGCCCCGCGTAATAACAAGCGTCTCTGATATGGAAGTAAGAGGTATCCCAAACTTCATGGTTCCAACTCTTACGATAAGCGCTTTTATTATGGCAAGGGTAATCGGAATCGTCAGGGTAACAGCAGTGCCCCTGCCTTGCTTTGTATCAATTTCAGCAAAGCCGCCTATTGCCGCAAGTTTCTCTTTTACAACATCCATGCCCACACCGCGGCCCGACACCTCGCTCACCACCTCTTTTGTGCTGAACCCGGGCGTAAATATAAAATTCACAAGTTCCGTCTCGTCAAGCTCAGCGCCTTTATCCAGAAGTCCTTTCTCAATTGCCTTCTCCTTTACTCTCTGAATGTTAATGCCTCCGCCGTCGTCTTTTACCTCGATGATAACGTGGTTGCCGCGCTGGGACGCCTTCAGAATAATGGTTCCTGATTCCTTCTTCCCGTTTTTTTTCCTTTCTTCCGCAGACTCTATTCCATGGTCAATCGCATTTCTTACAAGATGCATCAGAGGGTCAATTACTTCCTCTGCGATATATTTGTCAATCTCAGTGTCCTCGCCGTACATAGCAAGCTCTATGCGCTTTTCTATCTCCCTTGAATATTTCCTTATGATTTGCGCAAGCCTTGAAAATATCTGGCCTATGGGGACCATCCGTATCTCAAGAACCTGGCTCTGAAGTTCAGCCAGTTTCCTTTCCAGCGTCTGGGAGATTTTATTCACATCAGCAATCAGAGGAGAATGTCCGTAATTCTCTGCGAGTTCTTCGTTTATCCTTTTTACAGCGCCTTTCGCGAGCGTCAGCTCGCCTATGGTATTAAGAATCCTGTCCAGTTTCTCTATGTCCACTCTAACGGTTGTAGTTGTGCTTTTAAGCGTAGTCTCTCGTTGCGAGTCGATTCCGACCTGAGACTTCTGCTGGGGCGCAGCCTCAACAGTTTTCTGGCTGACCAGTGTGTCAAGTTCCCACCTTATCGTATCCTTAAGTTTTTCTGCAGGCTCAAGGCTCCCGAACATGAGATTGAAACCTATGGAATCCGGCGGAACATTTGAAGAGGTAGGCAGCGTTGATATCAGTTCGCCTTTTGACTTTATTGTCTTTGTAAGTTCTTCCAGCGCTTCATCAAAATCCGAAAGCGAGAAAACCGCCTTTGCAAGGTAAATCCCCTTGCCTTCCTGTATATTAGTCTTTAACCTGTGCTCTTCGTATTCCGACAGGACCATGCGCATGGACTCATTAATGAGACCCTTAAGCTCAGGACCCTTTGTCTTCCCTGCAAGAGAATTTCTGAACACCTCTATATTCTTAAGATGTCCGCTTATATCCTGTTCTTTGTCATCCTTTCTGAGTTCTTCAACGAGCAGCCTCAGCATGTCAATATTATTAAACAGAAATCTTACAACTTCATCCGAAATATCAATCTTGCCGAGCCGTATCCCGTCAAGCAGGGACTCAAGCGCATGGCTGAGGTCTGAGATGCCCTGATGCCCGAAGAGCCCTGAAAGCCCCTTGAGTGTATGTATAGAGCGGAACAGCGCATTAACGCTGTCGGGATTCGGTCCTGTTTGAAAGGTATCCTGTATCTCAAGAATCAGTCTGCCGGACTCTTCAAGTAGGTCTGATGCTTCAGCTATAAACTCTTCTTTGGCTGAACTCATAAATTCATTACTTTCCTTACGACATCCTGCAGTTCCGGAGCCTTGAATGGTTTAGTTACATATGCGGTCGCTCCAAGCGCCATTCCCCTCTTTTTATCCTCCTCGCTCCTTTCAGTGGTAACTATAATGAGGGGGATATTGCTGTATCTCTGGTTGCTCCTCACGAAATTTATCAGTTCAAGCCCGTTTATGTCTGGCATATTAATATCTGTGACAACCAGATCAAAGTCCTGAGCAGGAAGGAGTTTTAAGGCGTCAAAACCCGTGGGCGCTTCAACTATGTTAAAGTCTCCGAGTTCTTCTATAACGGCCCTTATCAGAGAGCGGGTAGTTGTTGAGTCTTCAACTATCAGAATTGATTTCACATAACCTCCCATTTCCCCCACCCTTTTTTAATAGTGAAGGGAGGCATAGGGGACTGATGGATTCTAACAAATAACGATAAAAAAATCATCATATCTTTGTCTTATTCTCCATACTTTTTTGCATTTCCTGAAGCCTACGCTGAAGAAGTGATTTTTCAAACGCAAGCCCGGCCTGGCTTATAAATATCTCAAGCCCCTCTGTCTCGGCAATAGGCTCGCCTGCCGGCATATTGTCGCAATAAAGCATCGCGGCAACCCTTCCCTCTGCAATTATCGGAAATATTCCGACTTCAGACGGCCAGCCTCCTCCAAGTTCCTTTATCATTATTTCCGTTATTTTGTCTTTTTCCATCGGTCCCTTGTATGAACGCGCCTCATTAATAATCCTTGTGAAAAACGGACTGTCTTTCAGCGGAAGCGCCGTCTCCCTTATCTTCTCGTCAGCTCTTTCTATCTCAAGCCCGAACTGTCCCAGTCCTGCCATCTCATTTTCTCCGGCCATAAACAGAACTCCTCTCTGGAAAATATCGCTCGCAAATCTGAGTATGAGAAGCGTTATCTCGGAAGCTGAATTCGGGAATCTTAATTCCTGCGTAAGAGACTTGAGGGCTGAGATGTCTTTCCTCTCTGCAACTCCATGCCCACCCCAGTCTGATTCCCATCCGCTTTCCTCCGCTGTTTCTCCTGTCAGTTCCTCATTAGAAACAAATTCCTGCTGCGCAGACTCATCATATACCCTCGCACCCTCCATGAGAAGATACTCAGGGCTGATTCCCTTTGAAACTTCCCACCCGAGATCCTCTATCTGAATGCTGTCTTTCAGTTCAAGGTCATCAAGCTCAAACTGAAAATCTCCTTCATGCCAGAGCAGAAGATGATAAACAACTCTCTCTATCCTTTTCTTGGAAGCCTTTTCCAGTGTGTCGCTATTTACGGCGCCGAGGTCAAAAAGTATCTCTGCCGCAGACTTTGCGGGCAGCTTTTTTTTTACTTCCAGAGCCATCTGGAGCGCTGATTCTTTTATTGTCCCGCTTTTAAGGAGGTCGTGCCCCAGTGTTCCGTCGAGTTGAGTAGTCTCAGCCCTGACAACAAGACCGTTCCTGAACACAATCATAGCGTTTCCTGATACCCCGTTGATTACAAGCGTCCCTGTTTTTTTCCCGATGCTCAGTATCTGGAAAATATCAGAGAGGGCAAGGTCTTCAAGCCTTCCAACAAGACTCATTTAATCTCCACTCCTTTAGGAATCACAACTACCCCTTCAGCGCTGACGTGAAATCTCTTTCTGTCGCTTTCAATATCATAACCGATTACCGTTCCTTCCGGCACACAGACATCCTTGTCTATTATCGCCTTCTTTATTTTGCAATGCCTTCCTATCTCAACATTCTCCATCAGCACCGAGTCTATCACATCCGCCCAGCTGTTAACCCGCACATTAGGGGAGAGCACAGAGTTCTGCACACGGCCTCCGCTTATGATGCATCCGTCGCACACAATTGAATCCAGCGCAATGCCGAGTCTCCCGCCTTTACGCTCCTGTGCAAAAACAAATTTTGCGGGCGGATGCTGAGGCTGATACGTCCTTATCGGCCATTCCTCATCGTACAGGTTGAACATAGGGTCAACAGAGACTATGTCCATATTCGCTTCCCAGTAGCCATCAATGCTGCCCACATCGCGCCAATATTTTGCCTTTTTTTTATTTTCATCTTTAAAGTTATATGCAAAAAGCCTATCTGTCTTAATCATGTCAGGTATAATATTCCTCCCAAAATCATGGGCTGTAGAACGAAGCGCATCGCTCATGAGTTCGCTTAATACATCCTGAGTATTAAACAGATACACCCCCATAGAAACAAGGGCATGATTGGGAGAGCCGGGCATTGACTTTGGCTTTTTAGGTTTCTCTTTAAATCCTATTATCCTTGATTCTTCATCAACCTCAATAACACCGAATGACGAGGCCTTCTCCCTGTCCATCTCTATTGCTGCAATCGTCCCGACTGCGCCCTTGCTGAGATGGAAACTGAACATTTCGGAATAGTCCATCTTATACACATGGTCTCCTGAAAGAATAAGCAGATAGGCAGGAGACTCCTTTTCTATAAAATATATGTTCTGATACACCGCATCCGCTGTTCCTTCATACCACCTCTCGTCCACGCGCTGCTGGGGCGGTACAGAGGTAATAAATTCATCAAGTTCTGGATTGAGCAGATGCTCCCAGCCAAGCGCCAGGTGCCTGTTCAATGAGAGAGACTTATATTGTGTAAGCACTGCTATTTTCCTTATGCCTGAATTAATGCAGTTGCTCAATGTAAAATCAATTATCCTGTATTTTCCTCCGAACGGAACCGCTGGTTTTGCCCTGTGAATAGTTAAGGGATGAAGCCTCTCTCCTTTGCCCCCTGCAAGAATAAGGGCGAGCATATCCTTTGTTTTCTTGTTTTTTCTCCCCTTATTCATAAAAACAATCTGAAGCCTTTAAACTTTTCAACCCCTTATTATTACTTCTTACTTTTTGAAGTATATCAGTAAAAATCCAAGAGTGTCAACGAGTTAGAGGGTTCCTTTTGCTGCAGAAATCCGGCTATTACACACATTCCGTTTTCAGTTTTTCTGGTAAGATATAACCTGAATATGATTGATATTAAAAAAATCATTCTTGGGAACAGAATCAACCCTAAAATACTCTCCCTTGGCAGAGAGGTTTATATAGTCGGAGGGTATCTGAGGGATATTCTCATTGGAAGAGAATCAAGGGATATTGATTATGTCGTCAGGGGAGACATAAAGCAATTTGCCATGCAGTTATTAGCGCGGAAGCGCGCCCTGCCTGCCGGCCGCCTCGGGCGACTCGCCGAGGAGAGCAGGCAGGGAAGCGCGGAAGTACAGAAAAAGCTGGATGGAGCAAGTATAGTTGAACTAAAGAAAGAGCAGATGGTAAGAATCGTATTAAAGAATGGCGCGACGCTCGATTTCACAGAGCTGAAAGGTGATATAAAAGACAACCTCGGAGAAAGGGACTTCACGATGAACGCACTTGCATGGTCTCCAAAAACTGGGCTCATTGACTTGCTCAACGGAGTTAATGATATTAAGTGTCATAGAATCAGGGGGATATCCATAAATAATTTCAAGAGCGATCCGCTAAGGCTGCTCAGGGCTTATCGCTTTATTTCAGAACTCGGATGGAAGGCAGAGCCGGAAACAAGAAAAATGGTAAAACAACTGAGAAAAGAAATCATGAAATCCGCTTCTGAAAGAATCACGCTTGAGTTTTTTAAGCTCCTTAATTTCAAAAACTTTCATAAGGCCCTGAAAATGGCATCGGATGACGGCTTGCTTGAATGCTTCCTGTCCATCACACACAAAAGGCTGCTTGAGAATATCAGGACTATTCCTTCCCTTGAATTGTGCATTAAAAAACTTCCCTTAAAATTCAAACGAAATATTGAAAAACCTTTTTCTCAGGAATTAACGCTTCACGGGCTTCTCCGGCTGGAGCATGTCCTTTACTGCTCGGCATTGAACAGAAACAGGCTAAGGCTGAGCAGAGTTATCAGAGAAAGGCTTAAGATTGTTCATGGCCTGCTGACAACTGTTCACTATTCACTATTCACTTCCTCAAAAATCTTCGACACCTTCTTTAAAGCAAAAGATTCTGCCTTTGACCTCCTCATGCTCTCAGGAAATGTAAAACTTCTTGGTCAGTTAGAAAGGTTTAAGAAGATATGGAAAAGGAGTTTTCTTACTTCAGAGGAGATTATGGATTTAACGGGGCTTAAAGGAGGAGTAAAACTCGGAAAGCTCATTTACGTATTGAAAAAGATGCAGTTTGAGGGTAGATTAAAGACTAAAAAAGAAGCAGAGAAGTGGCTGAAACAAGAAAGGAGAATTAGTCATTAAACTCTACATTTTAAAACGCCTTTTTATCTTAGTCCTGCTTTTATTCGGCATTACGCTTCTTACATTTTCCCTTACAAAGGCGCTTCCCGGAGACCCTGTTCAGAGCATGGTCGGCGAAAGGGCGCAGCCTGAAGTAATAGAAAAAATAAGAAAAGAACTCGGCACTGATAAAGACGTCTTCAGCCAGTATGCAGGATACATAAAACTCTTGCTCCAGGGCGAGATGGGAAGGTCATATCACACAAACAGAAAAGTCCTTGACGACATACTTATAAAATTTCCCAATACTATGAAACTCGCATTCGGAGCAATGCTTATAGCTGTTCCAACAGGAATTATTTTAGGTTTTATTGCCGCATATAAAAAAGATACGCCTGTTGACAGGATTATATCGGCAGTCTCCATAACAGGTCTGAGCATTCCAGTGTTCTGGAGCGGCCTCATCATAATGCTTTTCCTCAGCCTGAAATTGAGACTTTTCCCTCCATCTGGCACAGGAGACTTGCGATTTCTCGTTATGCCTGCTCTTACACTGTCCCTTCCTGCCATTGCAATGCTCGCAAGAATCACACGCACCTCTGTAATAGAAATAACCGGTATGCCTTTTATAGGCACGGCAAGGGCAAAAGGCCTGACCGTCTTTAGAATTAATGCCATACACATATTCAGAAATATTCTTATCCCTTTGGTCACTGTAATCGGGCTTGATATCGCAAGTTATTTAAACGGCGCCGTGCTTACGGAAACGATTTTCGGCTGGGACGGCATCGGAAGATTTACGATGGACGGGATAATAAAGAGGGATTATCCTGTTATCATGGGGTGCATAATCATAGGCACTGTTGTTTTTGTTCTTATAAATCTCATCGTTGACATACTATACCATTATCTTGATCCGAGGGTAAGGCTCTATGCATCTGACAGGTAAAATAGCCGGCTCTGTAATAATCATAATATCCATCCTTGCGGTTTTTTCATCTGTTCTTTCACCTTATGACCCCGAAAAGATTGACCTTGACACCATAAAAGAACCGCCGGGCATAAAACATCCCTTCGGCACTGACAACAAAGGAAGGGATATTCTTTCAAGGGTGCTTTACGGCGGAAGAATATCCGTAAGCATTGCCGTGATAGCGGCGTTTATCTCCATGTCCCTCGGGCTTGTTATGGGGCTATGCTCAGGCTATCTCGGAGGTAAGGCTGATACCGCAATAATGGCTGTTGTAGACCTTATTCTTGCATTCCCCTCCCTGCTGCTTGCAATAGGTGTATCCATAATATTTCCGGCAGGCGTATATACTGTAATGATAGCAATAGCATTTGTGGGATGGGCGTCATTTGCCCGGCTGATACGTGGACACGTCCTAACCCTGAAAGATGCAGCGTATATAGAAGCCGCTGAAGCCATAGGATGCAGCAGATTCAGGATACTATTCGTTCATCTGATGCCTCAGTGCCTTCCTATCGGACTTGTTATGGCCGGAATCAAACTCGGAGGCTATGTCCTGACAGAAGCGTCACTGAGTTTTTTAGGGCTTGGCGCCCAGCCTCCAATGCCGACATGGGGCTCTATGGTAAGCATGAACAGGGCATATATTGCGTCAGAGCCGTGGATGGTTTTATTCCCGGGGATGGCAATAGCCGTTACAGCGCTGTGCTTTAATGTTTTAGGCGATGCCCTGAGGGATAAATACGGCTTGAAAGTAAAAATGTAAGGAGATTACGACTCCCGTATCCTCTCTTCTTCTTCCTGCTGGGTCTTGCATTCCATACAGAGCGTCGTTACAGGCCTGGCATCAAGTCTTTTGATGTTTATCTCCATGCCGCAGTCATCGCATATTCCAAATGTACCGTTATCTATTCTGTCCAGCGCATCGTCAATTTTCTTGATTAGTTTCTGTTCCCTGCTTCTGAGCCTGAGCATAAAATTCCTGTCTGTTTCTGCTGTTGCCTGGTCGCCCATATCAGGGAATACAGTCTGTCCCGGCAGGGCATTTAAAGCCTCTCTAGCCTCTGCGAGCAATAACTCTCTCTGCCTCAATAATTTTTTTCTTATCTCGTGAAGTTTCTTTACCCTGAAAATGTCCCTGAGAGTAGGTTTCTTAGCCTTTTCCTTCTGTGCAGCGGTTTTTGCCGCAGTTGATTTTACCCGTGTCTTTGGGGCTGCAGGCTTCCTGCTTTTCTGCTGCCTCTTTAAAGGTTTTGAGGAACGGGCTGATTTATTTTTCCCCGCCTTCTTAGCTGTTGCTGAAGTCTTAGTTTTTTTCTTATTTGTCATCATCAACTCCTGAAAGAATTTTTTTAACCTAACAGAAACAGTGCTGCTTAGTCAAGGTGTATTCCAGACACAGGTAATATATAAAGTATTCTTGCTATAAGTTATAATCCTATTAAGACTATGGCACTGGGGAAATATGCCGACAATAAGCGCTGAAAAAGAAGTTTCTGTTGAACCTGCTGCAATAAGGGCATGGGCAGAAGGCAGGAGAATTTTTGTGGAACTCACAGATGGCCGTATAATCGGGTTTCCAGCAGACCGCTTTAAGATACTTAAAAATGCGACAGATGAGCAACTGAAAGAAGTTACAATTAGATTAAACGGCTATGCGCTGAGATGGGAATCCCTTGACAAAGACATCACAGTCCTGGGAATCGTTGCCAGTAACTTTCAACTGCCTTAAGAAGCTGCCCAGGTAAAAAAGAGGTTCAGAAGCTATTTTATCTTATATCCTATCAATCACTTATTTGCCACACGTTATATAAATTCAACAACGCAGCCCAGCCAAGAAAACAGGCGCTGACCCTATTTATTCCTATTTATTTCTTTGAAGCTCATCGCCCGCGCTGCACCTCAGCACGAATATAAGATACCGCGCCTTTTCACCGGAAATTGTTATCTTATCTTTTTGTATTTCTTCTTTTGGAATGATAATACGCATTTGAAATGTATTATATAGCCGGAAACTTGTGATTGACAAGGACAAGAGGGGTTGTATAGAATTCTGAAGACATTGCAATGTTTGGCAGGCATACTAAAAAGGAGTAATGTCATGAAAAGTAGAATTTTTATTCTATCTATATGCTTGTTTCTTCTATCATATGGCTGTGCTGGTAGGAGACCTTATAGCGCATTTAAAAGCGGAGACTATTACGAACAAAAATTATTTACAGATTCTGAAAATGGCGCTTATGTAAGATTGGGAACATTGGAGGCCGAGGGGAAGGTTGATAATCCGCGTGTAATTGAAATTTTAACGATGGCTTTGTGGGAGAAAGATTACTGGATTAGAAAAAACGCTGTGGAATTATTAGGGGAAAGCAAATCTGTGAAGGCGGTAGGACCATTAATTGAAGTACTTAAAAGAGACAAAAATTCGTCAATTCAGCCGCCGGGGGCAAAGATAAAGATTTACTAACAAAAGGCTTTTATGATCTCGCAAACAAAGGTGACTGTGCACTAAAAGTATTGGATTCCCTCGCCAAGGGCAAAGATTTACAGGCTGTCGCTAAAAGCTATTCTGATTTCATCCGCAAAGGCGATAAAGATACAGAAGTTCTTCTCATCCTTGCTTTAATGGCATACGGTGACCGTTCTATGGCTCAGAATTTCCTGAATTGTGGTAATAGTGTGTTGGAAGAGGCTGGAAAAAGATGGGCATATAAACATGGTTATATGGTTATGCCAGCAAGTATTTCTAAATCAAGCATAAGATGGGGAGGCGGAAAGTAGTTGAAATTATGGCCGGATTTTGAAAGCCTTTCTTTCGTGCATCCGATATGTATGAAACCCTCTTAAATCCAGCGTAAAAATCTCATCCAACAAGGCGTCTTAGTTTATTTTTAAGCCTCGTAAACATTATCGTGATGGTCAAAATCTAACAGAGTAACCAACTTTTCTTTTTCATCAACTTCGTAGACGAGAACAAAAGAACCGCCTACATGGACTCTTCTCTTATTCTCCATAGGTTTTCTTAGTGGTTTAAAGCGGTAAGGATCTACAAGGATGTCTTGAACCTTCCTGTCAATCAATCGCAACATTTCTTTGTCTTTTTTCTGAAGTTTTTTGAATTTTTTGTCAAGACTTTCCTTGACGGCAAGCTTATACACTACTTTAGTCCGTATCTTTTACCGAAGTCTTTGACCGTTACAGATCTCTCAAGGTCAATATCTCTCATCCTTAAAATAAAGTCTGCGCGTAATTCAGGTTCTTCCAGCAGACTCTTTTTAATCTGGACAATATCGCGCTGAAGTTCAACAACTTTTTTATAAAGGGTCTCTGTAGTAATGCTTTTCATTTATGCGCTCTCCTTTGCTTAAATAATAACATATCATTTACGTTTTCGTCCCCGCAAAAAGGTCTTTCAGTTTTTCTTTGAACCCCTTTGAAACCTCATCTCCGTTTATCTTTGCAAACTCCTCAAGTATCTCTTTCTGCCTTTGGGTAAGGTGTTTCGGCACCTCTATATTTACAATCACAATCTGATCTCCGCGCTGATGACTTCCGATTCTCGGCATCCCCTTGCCTTTAAGATTGAATGATCTGCCTGAGGGCGTGCCCTGAGGAATCTTTAATTTTGTAATGCCATCAATTGTCGGGACTTCAATCTCAGCGCCGAGCGCAGCCTGAGGAAAAGAGACAGGCACTTTGCAGTATAAAGTCATGCCCTCTCTCTTAAAAAACGGGTGTTCTTCAACGCTCAGGAAAATATACAGGTCGCCCTGAGGACCTCCATAAAGTCCAAGC
Organism: uncultured Nitrospiraceae bacterium; assembly: GCA_964532335.1. GTDB lineage: Bacteria > Nitrospirota > Thermodesulfovibrionia > Thermodesulfovibrionales > UBA1546 > UBA1546. Next base: position 6,884 of record CAZHHV010000006.1, on the reverse strand, counting down.
TCTCCTTCTCCTGACATCCTTAGTTTTGAATCTGTATCAACACCGGCAGGAATCCTTACGTTTATCTCCCTGTATTTTTTAGTCCTGCCCTGTCCTTTGCATGTTTTGCACGGGTCTGTGATAATCCTGCCTTCGCCATGACACTTGCCGCATGTCTTGGAAACACTGAAGAACCCCTGCTGGAATCTGACCTGTCCTGAGCCTTTGCAGTTAGGGCATGTTGCCGGCGCTTTTCCCGGCGCTGCGCCTGTTCCTTTGCAGTCAGCGCAGTTTTCCCATCTTGGAATCTCAATATTTTTTTCGGCGCCGAATGCCGCTTCCATGAGTGTTATATCAAGGTCATACCTGAGGTCACTGCCCTTTGCAGGCCGTTTTCTTCGCTGTCCTGTAAATGTGCCGAAGAAATCTCCAAAGATGTCCTCAAATACATCGCCAAACCCTGCCCCGAAAGGACTGAAACCGGCGCCAACGCCCTCGGCTGTCCCGAACCTGTCATAGTTGGACTTTCTGTCAGGGTCGGAGAGACATGTGTATGCCTCATTTATCTCTTTAAATTTTTCCTCGGACTCTTTATTGTCAGGGTTTCTGTCCGGATGGTGTTTCATAGCAAGCTGTCTGAAGGCTTTCTTTAGGTCAGCCGCAGAAGCATCTCTTGATACACCAAGGATTTCATAATAATCTTTCATATTCAGTGTCAGTGTTTAGTGTCAGTGGTCAGTATCAGTCTTTATTCACTGGCACTGTTCACTGACACTGACATTTACTTAGCTCTCTTTCTTCTTATCTACATCCTCAAATTCAGCTTCAACAACATCTTCTTCCGAGGGTTTTGCGCCTGAGTCTCCTGCTCCGGCTGCCTGCTGGTCTCTGGCTGCTTTATATATATGCTCCGCGAGTTTGTGCGATGCCTTCATAAGGCTTTCAACAGAAGATTTTATCTCAGAAGCATCAGCGCTTGAGTCCTTTGCCTTCTTGCACTTTTCAAGAGCAGTCTCAACATCTTTCTTCTCAGATTCGTTCAGCTTGTCTCCATATTCCTTCAGAGATTTCTCCACGCTGTATATCATCGTGTCAGCCTCGTTCCTTGCCTCAGCAAGCTGTTTCCTCTTTTTATCCTCTTCTCCGTGGGACTCAGCGTCACGCGTCATCTTTTTCACTTCCTCCGGGCTAAGCCCGCTTGAAGCAGTTATCCTTATTGACTGTTCTTTTCCTGTGCCAAGGTCTTTGGCAGACACGTGAAGTATCCCATTTGCGTCAATATCAAAAGTTACTTCTATCTGCGGGATACCCCTCGGCGCAGGCGGAATGCCTATAAGCTCAAAGTTTCCAAGCAGCTTATTATCCGACGCCATTTCTCTTTCACCCTGACATATCTTGATTGTAACAGCAGGCTGGTTGTCTGATGCTGTTGAGAATGTCTGGCTCTTTTTGGTCGGGATTGTAGTATTCCTTTCTATTATCTTAGTGAATATTCCGCCGAGCGTTTCTATGCCGAGAGACAGAGGCGTAACATCAAGCAAAAGCACCTCTTTGACGTCTCCTTTCAGCACTGCGCCCTGTATTGCCGCGCCGACAGCGACAACCTCATCAGGGTTAACTGTCTTATTGGGCTCCTTCCCGAAAAAGCCCTGAACAGTCTGCTGAACCTTTGGCATCCTTGTCTGTCCTCCGACAAGAAGAACCTCATCTATATTTGAGGCGGATAAATTTGCATCGTTAAGCGCATTCTTGCAAGGCCCTGTTGTATTTTCTATAAGATCTCCTGCCATCTGCTCAAATTTCGCCCTTGAAAGTTTCATTAAAAGGTGTTTCGGGCCTGTTGCATCCGCTGTAACAAACGGAAGGTTTATCTCTGTTTCCATTGCAGTTGAAAGTTCAATCTTTGCCCTTTCCGCGGCTTCTTTAAGCCTCTGCAAAGCCATCTTATCATGTTTGAGGTCAATGCCCTGATCTTTCTTGAACTCTTCCACCATCCAGTCAATAATCTTGTCGTCAAAATCATCTCCGCCGAGATATGTATCACCGTTTGTAGACTTAACCTCAATTACGCCTTCTCCTATTTCAAGAATGGATACATCAAATGTGCCGCCGCCTAAGTCGTAAACAGCAATCTTCTCCTCTTTCTTCTTATCCATGCCGTAAGCCAAAGAGGCGGCTGTCGGTTCGTTGATTATCCTCAGGACATTAAGCCCCGCAATCTTTCCTGCATCCTTCGTAGCCTGACGCTGGCTGTCATCAAAATAAGCAGGCACCGTTATGACAGCATCATTTACAGTCTCTCCCAGATAATCCTCAGCAGCCTGTTTAAGTTTCTGGAGTATCATTGCCGATATTTCAGGCGGCGAATAACGCTTGCCTCTTATCTCAACGTGCGCGTCTCCATTAGCCGCTTCAACTATCTTATACGGCAGCCGTTTTTTCGCATGTTCAACTTCAGGCGTGTTGTATTTTCTCCCCATCAGCCTCTTTATTGAAGATATCGTGTTTTCAGGGTTTGTAATAGACTGCCTTTTTGCTATCTGTCCTACAAGCCTCTCGCCCTTCTCTGTAAAAGCAACAACAGAAGGCGTTGTTCTCATTCCCTCCTGATTCGGGATAACTACAGACTCTCCGCCCTGAACAACTGCAACAACAGAATTCGTTGTGCCCAGGTCTATTCCTATTGCCTTTGCCATTTATGCTTCCTCCTCTATAATATTTATTTTCGTGTCAGTGTCAGTGTTTAGTGCCAGTGTTTCTTCGCTGACACTGTCACTGCGCACTGTCTTTTTCGATACGGCAACCAATGAGGGCCTTAATACCTTCTCTCTTAACATATAGCCCTTCCTGAATTCTTCCACAACCATGTTTTCATCAATATCGTCCCTCTCCATCTGAGTCATCGCATGATGCAGCGAAGGGTCAAACATTTTACCTGATGCGTCAATCGGCGAGAGTCCGAATTTATCAATCACCCTGAGAAACTCCTTAAGCGTAATCTCCACTCCCTGCACAAGCCCTGCTGATGTATCATTTGACGAGTGCTTCATAGCCATCTCAAGGTTATCAATAACAGGAAGCAGTTCATACAGCAAAGATTCATTGCCGTATTTTATTAATTCTTCCCTGTCTCTTGCGACCCGTTTCTTGTAATTATCAAATTCAGCGTACAACCTAAGATACCTGTCTTTCTCCTGCCCAAGTTCCTCTTCAAGATTCTTCTCTAACTTTCCGGCTTCCGGAGCGGAGCTTTCGGGTGTCTCTGCCGCAATATAACGCACAGCCTCTTCTGCTGCTTGTGAATCCGGCTCAGGAAATTCCGGATGAGACTTATCCACCGCCATATTTTCCTCTATCTTTTTCTTAGCTTTATGTCTCACTTATTTCCCCTCTCTACGAGCCATCGGCAATCACCTTTGTTATGAACTTTGAAACTATATCAACCATAGCTATGGTCTTTGAGTAATCCATTCGTGTCGGACCGATTACGCCGACACTGCCAACAGGCCTGCTGCCTTCTTTGTAAGTTGCCGCCACAATGCTGAACCCTTTCATGCCTGCCAGAGAATTTTCAGAACCTATTATGACCTGGACTTCGTCTTTGGCGGATTCTGAAAACTTATCAAGCAGCTTTATAATCAGATGTTTATCCTCCATGGCCCTTGAAATCTCTTTTATCTTTTCAACATCCGAAAAATCAGGCAGTCCCAGAACTTCTGTAAATCCTGAAATAAATATATTCCCGGATGGAGACGAGAGCACCTCTCTGCATATCCTTATTGCCCTTGAGATAAGGGTGTCGCATAATATCTTTTCCTCGGACATTTCCCTTACTATTTTGGTCCGGATCTCGTTAAGGTTATACCCGTAAAACTCAGAATTAAGGTATGAGGCTATCCTGTTAAGGTCGCGCTGCGTCAAATCAAAATCAACATCCACAACCTTATTCCTTACCAGCCCTTCATCAGTAAAAAGCACAGTCACCACATGGTTTCTTCTGTGCTTTAACAGCTTAATCCTGTTAAATGTCGCCGAACCTGACTTGGGAGAAAGCGCCACGCCGAGGTAATGCGAAAAATTGGACAGCCTCTTTGTGGTCTCGCTGAGCAGGACGTCTATATCGTTTTTAATGGACTCAAGCTCTCTCGTAATCTCATAGAAAAATGCCCTGTTATCATACTGATGTTCATGGGAACACAGATAATCAACATAAAATCTGTAGCCTTTATCCGTAGGCACCCTCCCTGCAGAGGTGTGCGGCTGCCTGAGAAACCCCATATCTTCAAGGTCAGACATTATATTTCTTATGGAAGCAGGTGAAAGGCTGAAGGCATACTTCCTGGTGATAAACCTGGACCCTACGGGGTCCGGATTATTTATATAGCTCTGAACTATCGCACAGAGCACTTCTCTGTCTCTTTCATCAAGCATATCTGATACCTCACGCCGGTTAGCACTCTCAACAGGAGAGTGCTAATAATTTATCAGGAAACAGATTCCCGTGTCAAGATGGGGCATATTACCATTCAAGCTTCCTCTGCATCAGCCTCTCATACATGCCCTTTGGAAGAAACGCCTGCTGGTGTATCTCGTCGCTGTAGTATTTTGTATTTACCTCAAATTTCCTCCTCATATCACGCGGGGAAAGACCTTTTGAAGCAACGGAGAAGGTCCACCAGTTGCCGGCATAAGTTGCAATCGGCGCGGTATATATGTCAACCACGGGGAATACTGCCTTCATCGTCTCCTGCACCTCTATAACGATGTCCTTATGAAAATGGAGTGATTCTGAAAGGGTCACATAAAACCCGTCCTTGCTCAGGCAATTTTTAATGGCTGAAAAAAATTCTTTCGTAAAAAGGCTTGTCGCAAAACCGACTATGTCAGTTGAATCAACTATAATAGCGTCAATGTCGGAATCCCGTCCTTTTATAAATTCGGCTCCGTCCATGCATTTTATCTCCACACGCGGATCATCAACATCACAAGCAACTGTCGGAAAGAACTTTCTGGATACGTTTATCACCTCTTCGTCTATTTCAATAAAATATACCTTTTCCACTGTCTTATGTTTCAGGACTTCCCTGACAGCGCCTCCGTCTCCTCCTCCGATAACAATCACCCTCTTGGGAGCAGGATGCGCATGAAGCACGACATGCGTGAGCATTTCATGATAGAAAAACTCATCCCTCTCGGTTATCTGCACTACACCGTCAAGAATAAGCATCTTGCCGAAATGAGGATTCCGGATAACCATAATCTCCTGAAACTTGCTCTTCCCGTTGTAGAGAATATTTTCAACCTCATAGGTATACTGAATAGGCGCATATGGATCCCTTTCGTAAAACCTTATCATTTCCCCCTCCTGTTTTGTAAAGTAATCAGTGTCCGTTTACAGTGTCAGCAAATCAGTATTCAGTGTCAGTAATCAGTATCAGTAAAAAATTCTCTACTGACACAGACACTAAAAACTGAAACTGTAAGAGACTGACACTAAACACTGCCACTTTTAACTGTTTTATATCAAGATAGTCTTTGGTATTGAAAACCCGTTAAACTCGGACGCATAAGATATCGTATATGCCCCGCCTGAAAGTATCAGCATCAGGCCTCCTATCTCAGGCTCAGGCAGGTTTACATTCTTATCAATAACATCAAAACTATCACAGCTCGGGCCTGCAACTGTCCATTTTTTCTTGTGCCTTGCCTGCCTCGATGTTTCAACTATATAGCTGTATTTTATGCCGCCTACGCTCTCCATCAGGCCGTTAAAGACTCCGACGTCAATATGAAGCCAGTTGTCATCTCCCCTGTTTGCCTTGCCAATCACAGAGGTGACAAATATACCTGCATCTCCTACAACTGCCCTGCCAGGCTCTATAATTATTTTTACATCCCGCGGAAATTTTTCACAGATGAGCCTGTCCACATTCTTCTCTATGGCGTCAACATCAACAACGTTTTTTGTGTATTTTATCGGATACCCTCCTCCAATATTCAACAGGCTCAGCTTTATGCCTTTCCTTTCCGCAATATCCCACAAAGCCCTTGCCTTATCCAAAGCGCTGTTCCAGTTGTATATGTTCGTGCACTGAGATCCCACATGAAAGGTAACGCCAACAGGGTTAAGCCCTTCCTCTCCAGCATAAAAAAGCAATTCCGCTGCTTTATCAATCTCAACTCCGAACTTTTTGCTTAGTGGCCATTCGCTTCCCTCGTTAGGAACAGAAAGCCTCACATAGACATTACAGCCCGGCAGGAATGCTGCCATCTTATCAACTTCATCCTCGGAATCATAAGCAAAATAGTTGACGCCGTACGATGCAGCCATCTTCATGAATTTAAAAGACTTGACCGGATTGCTTGATATGATTCTTTCTGGCTCTACGCCTATTGATGAAAGCAGCTTCAGCTCGCCCTCTGAGGCAATCTCAAAACCCATACCAAGTTTATCCGCAAGCTTGATTACCTCAATATCAGGATTTGCCTTAACAGCATAAAAGACCGTTGAGTTCCGTATGTTCTGCCCTATGAGAGAGGCTTTTTCCTTTACCTTCTCCCTGTCCATAAGAAGAAACGGCGTTTCGATATTCTTCCTGTTAAGGTATTTCAGCGCCTTAAACAGCGTGCTTTTGGAAACAATATCAGTATGGTATTTTTCTACTTTAAAGGTCCTTGGCATGGAATTCATTATAAAACATATTTTAGCTTTTTATACAATTATTTTTGTCAACAAAATTGGCTTCCACAAGCTCCATCATGATGATATAATGAAACATGCATGTCTATATAAACGGCAGTCTTTTTCCTGAATCTGAAGCAAAGGTCTCTGTCTTTGACCACGGGTTTCTCTACGGCGACGGCATATATGAGACCATGCGCTCTTATGAAGGCGTTGTCTTCAT
>CAZHHV010000005.1:0-33848 GCA_964532335.1 uncultured Nitrospiraceae bacterium | reverse complement strand
AAGGGGGGTGATTCAAATGACTATGGAAAGATGGTTAAGACTTTTAGCAGGCGCTTTAATTTTAATTAGTATCTTTCTCTCACAACTACATTCTCCAAAGTGGCTCATAGCCGCTGGAATTTTTTCATTCAGTCTTTTTCAATCAGGATTCACTAACTGGTGCCCTTTGATGGTGATCCTGCGTCTCTTTGGCGTAAAAGATGGAAAGTAATGCTGTTTCTGCATTTGATAAATATGCAGAGGAGTACGACAAATGGTTTGATAGCCCGGAAGGCAAAGTGCTTTTCGAGTTGGAGGCTGATGCGGTAAGGCTTTTGATGAAAGGTCTGGAGCATCCCTTTCTCGAGATCGGCGCAGGAACAGGTCGCTTTGCAAATGCATTGGGAATTGAGTACGGCATTGACCCTGCTCAGGCGGCTTTGAAGATAGCTGAAAAGCGCGGAATAAAGGTAAAGTTTGCCACTGGTGAGAAACTGCCTTTTGAAGATAAATCCTTTGGCGGCGTATTTATACTCTTCACACTCTGCTTTGTGAAAGAGCCTCAAAAGGTAATCTCCGAAGCCAAAAGAGTCCTGAAGACAGCCGGAGGATTGATTGTCGGGATAATTAACAGGGAAAGTTCATGGGGTGCGTCTTACATGGAAAAACGAGCAGAAGGACATCCAAGTTATAAATATGCAAAATTTTACAGTGTTAATGAAGTGGTTAAAATGTTAGAAATGGCTGATATGTCTGTTGAGGCATATTCATCAACACTCTGTCAGCCGCCATCTGATAAACCTAATAAAGAAGATGCACATAACAAATTGATAGAGGAGGCAGGATTTATATGTATTCTGGCAAAAATATTTTAAAAGGAAAATATTTTCGAATATTAAGAATGATATTGCTGATTCAATTATCGTGGTCAAGTGTTACTTATGCATCAGATATCTCTGTTCACGGCTTTCTCCAGGGAAACTATTCCCTTGATACTGCCTCATCCAATCCTGACGGCGGGGACTTTAAGTGGGCAGAGGAGAGGGTGCAGTTAAAACTTGATGCTAATAAAGAGCCGTTCCGCCTCTTTCTAAAGACTGATGCCTTCTATGATCACATTGATAGGAAAGCCGACATGGAATTAAGAGAAGGTTATATTGATTCCACTGCCTCGAAATGGGATATCAGGGCCGGCAGGCAGGTTATAACATGGGGAGTCGGTGACCTCATATTTATAAACGATGTTTTCCCGAAAGACTATGAAGCGTTCTTTTCAGGGAGGCCATTGGAATATATGAAAAAAGGCGTTGACGGAGTAAAGATCGGGGTCTATACGGAATTTGCATCATTTGAGTTTGTTGCAATACCATTTTTTGAACCGAACAATTTCCCCGATTCAAATAGGTTCTGGATGTACGACCCAATGCCAACAATTACAGACAGGGAAGAGGAAGAACCAACTTCAAATCTTAAAAATGCAGAGATTGCAATTCGAGCTTATCGTGATATAGCAGGCTTTGATACATCTCTTTATTTCTATAAAGGGTTCTTCAGACAGCCGTGGATGATGCCTAACAATCCAATGATGCCAACAAAGCTTACGCTTTTTTATCCGAAACTCTCTGTTTACGGAGCGAGCCTTCAGGGAAGGGCATTGGACGGTATTCTAAGTCTTGAGGCAGGTTACTATGATTCAAGACAGGACAGAAATGGCACAGACCCTATGCTCCCAAATTCTCAGACAAGATTTCTGATAGGATATCAAAGGCAGATATGGGAAGACTTCACAATAGGGCTTCAATATTATGGTGAATATATGAATGATTATTCAGAATACGAAAATAATCTGCCTGCTGGTTTTCCGAAAGAGAAAAAACTACATCAGCTTGCTGCAATGAGACTGACCCAGTTCCTGGTACACCAGACCTTAAGACTATCCTTCTTTTCTTTTTACAGCCCATCAGATGGAGATTACATGCTGAATCCGGAAATCAAATACAATTTTTCAGACCATGTATGGGCTGCAATTGGAGCGAATGTATTCGGAGGCGGCGAGAAATGGAGCCAGTTCGGACAGCTGGCAAAGAACGACAATGTTTATTTACAAGTAAGATATGAGTTTTAAATGCCTTGTTCTGTGTTTTCAACTTTAGCATAATCCCCTCTCCTCTTCCATTTTCCTCTGCTGCTGTAATATAATAATTTAAAGTTGCTTCTAATAAATCTCAGAGAGAATATTCATACAAATGCTTGTCGGTTATAATAATAACGTAACCTACAAGGGAAAGGTTTATCATGTCCAGACAGAGGACAGCGGATTGAACAACCCTATCATAGTTACGCTTCTGTATTTTAAAGGCACAATCCTTGCCTCAAAAAAAACAAGTTATTCTCACCTCATCGGAAACAAAGACATCAAAAAAAGCGTCAGGGAGCTGATGAAGGAACAGCACAAGGCAATACTCAAAGAATTGATTGCGGGAAAATATACCGGCGATGAGGCAGAAGAGGAGAAAAAGGAAGAAATGGCAAGCCCCGAGCAGCTCGGGAAACCTGAAATGAAAAAAACCAAAGACAAAACTCTGGATGATATTCTTCTGGATTACATAATGCAAAGGGAGAAGAAAAAATGAGTCAGGTTCCTCCTCTCTACGAGCCATCGGCAAAAGATATCGCATTTCTGGAAGAACAGGCAAAGGCAGTAAGGATTGAAATCCTGAAAATGCTTGCAGAGGCAGGCTCAGGCCATACAGGCGGCTCTCTGTCAGCAGCTGATGTGGCAACAGCGCTGTATTTTTCCAAGATGAGGCACAATCCCAAAGACCCTGCGTGGGAAGAAAGGGACAGATTTATACTCTCAAAAGGACATGCTGCGCCTCTGTTATATACAGTTCTTGCTCTTTCAGGGTATTTTGATAAGTCACTACTAAAGACATTGCGCAAGATCGGAAGCCCGCTTCAGGGGCATCCATGTTCAAAACTGCTTCCGGGAGTAGAAATATCAACTGGTTCGTTAGGGCAGGGATTGTCCATTGCAAATGGAATGGCAATGGGGCTGAAAATGGACGGGCTGAACTCACGCGTTTACTGTATTTTAGGAGACGGCGAAACACAGGAAGGTCAGGTGTGGGAGGCTGCGATGACAGCATCGCATTACCGGCTTGATAACGTGTGCGCAATTATTGATAACAACGGTCTTCAGATAGACGGGCCTTGCTGCGATGTAATGGCGCTTGAGCCTATTACAGAGAAATGGGATGCATTCGGATGGCATGTGATTGACATAGACGGGCATGATATGAAGGCTATTCTTGGCGCCCTCAACGAGGCTGAGGGAATAAACGGGAAGCCGACTATGATAGTTGCAAGGACGGTAAAGGGAAAAGGAGTCTCCTTTTTTGAAGGAAAGGTTCAGTATCATGGCATGGCTCCAACACAGGAAGAACTTAAAAAGGCATTGGAGGAACTCAGAGAAAATGGGAAGTAGGGAACAGCAATCAGCAATCAGCGATCAGCAGTCACCAATTAAAACTCAAAATATAGCTACAAGGGATGCATACGGAGATGCGCTTCTTGAACTTGGCAAAAAAAGGAAAGAGGTTGTCGTTCTTGACGCAGACCTCTCAGGTTCCACAAAGACAGCAAAATTTGCAAAGGGTTTCCCCGAGAGATTTTTTAATATTGGAATTTCAGAGCAGGATTTGATCGGCACAGCGGGCGGCCTTTCGCTTACAGGCAAGCTGCCTTTTGCTTCTACATTCGCTGTTTTTGAGACAGGCAGGGCGTGGGAGCAGATAAGGCAGACAATCTCTTATTCAAGCCTGAATGTGAAACTCGTTGCAACTCACAGCGGGATTACCGTTGCCGAGGACGGCGCATCGCATCAGGCCATAGAAGACATCACACTCATGAGGGTCCTTCCTAACATGACCGTGATTGTGCCTGCAGACGGCATAGAGACAAAACAGGTCATTGAGGCAATAGCTGATTTTTACGGGCCTGTTTATGTCAGGCTTGGGAGGTCCAAGGTGCCTGTGGTTATGCCTGATGACTATAAATTCACAATAGGCAAGGCGTATAAATTCCATGTAGGAAAAGATGCAAATATAATCGCAGCAGGCATAATGGTTTCTGCTTCGCTTGATGCAATGGAGATGCTGAAAAAAGAGGGAATTGATGCCGGAGTAATCAATATGTCTACAATAAAACCTCTCGATGGTGAGACCCTTTTAAGGGCTGCCAAAAATTCAAAACTCATTATAACGGCAGAGGAGCATTCTGTTATAGGTGGGCTCGGCGGAGCGGTGTGTGAATTCCTCGCTGAGAATTATCCGGTGCCTGTAAAAAGAATCGGGATTAAGGACACCTTTGGCTGTTCAGGGCCTTCTGATGAACTGATGAAATTATACGGGTTGACAGCAGAAGATATAGTCAGGACCGTGAAAGAAGGATTGAAGAGATAAATTATGATACATTTTTCCAATGTCACTAAGTTTTATGAAAAGCAGGCGGCTCTTAAGAACATAACCTTCTCCATAGAAAAAGGCGAAATGGTTTTTATGACAGGGCCGAGCGGCGCCGGGAAATCCACACTCCTTAAGATTATATACCTTTCAGAAAAACCTGATGAGGGCAGCGTAACCGTAGCAGAATGGGATCTGAGCAAGCTTAAGGAATCAAGCATCCCGTTTTTAAGACGGAATATAGGTGTTGTCTTTCAGGACTTCCGGCTTCTTGACAACAGGGATGTCTTTGACAATGTTGCCATAGCCTTGCGCATACGAGGCATGCTGGACAGCGAGATACAGGATTGGGTGATGGAAATACTGAAGATGGTGAATTTAAGGCATAAGGCGGACAGTTTTCCGCGGGCGCTTTCAGGCGGTGAACAGCAGAGAGTAGTTATTGCGCGCGCAATAGTCGGAGAGCCGACAATCCTTCTTGCCGATGAGCCGACAGGCAACGTTGACCCTGACACTGCGGCAGGAATTACGCGCTTGTTTAAAGATATTAACGCAAGGGGAACTACAGTTGTTATCGCTACACATAACAGGGAACTTTACAGGAATACAGGGCGGAGAGTGTTCAGGATTGACAACGGCAATATGGTCGGAGAGGAGATAGGATAATGTATCTTTTATATTCGTTCAGACTTGCCCTCCAAAGCTTATGGCGTGAAAAGTGGATAAATCTCCTCTCAGTGCTGACAATCGCGGCAGGGCTGTTTATGATCACACTCACATTTTTTGTTGTTTATAACATAGACCTTGCAACAAAAAGACTTCCGGCAAGATTCTCAGTAATGCTTTACCTGGCTGACGGGCTGTCAGAGCAGGAAACACGAAGCATAATTGCACAACTGAAAAAGAATAATGCCGTTGAACAGGCAAGATATATAGCAAAGGATAAGGCGCTGGAGGAATTAAAGGGCGTTTTAAAGAATGCAGATTATATTCTTGAGGGCATTGACGAAAACCCTCTCCCCGCATCAATTGAGATTAAGCTTAAGAAAGAATCTGTCAATATCGCAAGCGTTAAGAAATTCGCCGCAGAGATTAAAAAAGTAAAAGGCATTGCAGAGGTGGAGTACGGCGAACAATTCCTTAATTCCATCCACTCTATCAAAGGAATGGCAAAGGCAGGCAGCTTATCTCTTATTATCATAATGTCGGCAGGAGTGATTTTTGTATGTTACAGCACCATAAAGATTGCGTTTTACAGGAGAAAAGAAGAGATAGAAACATTTAAACTTCTTGGCGCAACAAGGGGATTCATACGGGCGCCTTTTGTTATAGAGGGGAGCGTGCTCGGGATGTTCGGCGGGATTGCAAGCATGGCAGCCGCGTTCGCATTTTACTATGTGCTGTTTTATAAGGTTACCGCTACCATCCCAATACTGAAAATCCTTGTATTCCCCCTTGAAACTTTCCCTGCCCTTCCTATTGCCGGATTGCTGTTAGGCATAGGAGGCGCTGTAATTGCGCTGGGAAGAATAAGATTCTCCTGAAAAAAGATGCAGGATACAGGATACAAGATACAGGATATACCCCCCCTCTATCCCCCCTTAGCAAGGGGGGAATTAAAGGGGGGTATCAGGCATCATGCATCGTACATCATGCGTCTTGTATTAATCTTACTATTCACAATTCACTGTTCACTATTTACCGATATTGCTTTTGCTGCCAAAGATCCCAAGGAAGAATACAAGAAGCTTCAAAAAGAAATAGATACCCACAAGGAAAAACTTGAGAAAGCCAAGAAGATGGAGCATTCGGTACTTGAAGAACTTGACAGGACGAATAAGGACCTCAGCCAGACTCAGGCGGAGTTAAGAAAATACATTGGAAAGCGAAAGGTTACGGAAAATGAGATACGCAAGGTTGAGGCAGACATATCGGTAAACAGGGCAAAACTCGAAAGGCAGGCGGAGTGGCTTAAGAGGAAACTTCGCGTTATGCAGAAATATGGGTATTCAGGCGATGTTGTGATTCTGCTTTCAACTTCGGAGGACATAGCTCAGTTGATGAGAAGGTGGAGGTATATTAAAGAGATGGCAGGGTACGACCATAAGATGCTGAACAGCTATAAAGAGACCATAAAAAATCTTGCAGAGCAGGAAAGCCGCTTAAAGACGCTGCACGCCGAACTAAAAAAAAGCGAGGAAAAGATACAGGCAAACGAGAAGGCAATCGCAGAAAAGAAAAAAGGCAAAGAAATGCTTCTGTCCTCTGTAAGAAAGGAAAAATCTTCTTACGAGAATATGTTGAAGGAATTAAAAGAGGCTTCCAACAGGCTTATGGAGATAATAAGGCGTTCTGAGGAAGCCGAGGCATATGCCGCAAAGGGCTTTCACAATCTGAAGGGGAAGCTGGACTGGCCTGTCAACGGGAAGGTTGTAATCCCGTACGGGGCGCAGAAAGACCCTCAGTTCAACACGCCGGTATTCAGAAACGGCATACATATCAAAGCGGATGACGATGCATTGGCAAAGGTAGTGCACGGGGGCAAGGTTGTATTTGCCGACTGGTTCAAAGGTTACGGCAAGCTTGTTATAATAAGTCATGGGGAAGGCTATCATACCCTATACGCAAATTTAGCCGAGATTTTTTATAAAGTTGGAGATATAATAAAAGAATGGCAGGCCATAGGCAAGGTCGGGGAATCAGGAACCCTGAATGCGCCGGGCCTGTATTTTGAGGTAAGATATAAAGGGAAACCGCTGGACCCCATGCAGTGGTTAAAAATGAAGAGATAGTTTTTTGGCGGCTGTAATGGGAAGGCAGGATTTAAGGAGAGGTTTTAAGAGACAATGAAAAATAAAAGACTTATTTTAACTTGGGTGATTATTCTTGCAATTGCCTTGAGTGGCGTCTTCATAGGCAGGCTGTCAATCGGGAGCATGCGCGCTGAGGGCGAAGGTTATGAATATCTTAAGGTATTCACAGAGGTGCTTTCTCTTGTGAAGAAGAATTATGTTGAAGAAGTAACGACAAAGGATTTGGTATATGGCGCGATAAAGGGAATGCTTAATTCTCTGGACCCGCACTCAGCTTTTATGCCGCCGGAGGCATATAAGGATATGCAGCTTGACACAAAAGGCGAGTTCGGCGGAATAGGGATACAGATAGGGCTGAAGGATGGGATTCTGACTGTAATAGCTCCTATTGAAGATACGCCGGCTTATAATGCAGGGATAAAGTCAGGCGATAAGATAATAAAGATTAACGGAGAGTCAACAAGGGATATGGGCCTGCAGGACGCTGTCAGCAAAATGCGCGGGCTAAAAGGCACTTCCGTAGCAATTACGATTATGCGTGAGGGCTGGAAAGATACAAAAGACTTCACGATTGTGAGAGATGTAATAAAAGTGAAAAGCGTGAAATCCAGGGTCATAGAAGGCAATATCGGCTATGTGAAGGTAAGCCAGTTTCAGGAACGCACTGCGGATGACCTTGAAGCCGCCCTTTCTAAACTGGAGAAGCAGAATATAACTTCACTTATCCTGGACCTCAGGAACAATCCGGGCGGACTTTTGAACAGCGCTGTTGATGTTTCAAGCCAGTTTCTGCCGGCAGGCAAGGTTGTTGTATCCATAAAGGGCAGGAGCGGTGAAAAAGGAGAGTATCGGACAGAAGACAGCAAGGTTTCTGAACAGAAAGGGGAAAAAGCAAAGATGTTCAGCGCTATACCGATGATTGTCCTTGTAAATCAGGGAAGCGCAAGCGCCTCTGAGATTGTCGCAGGAGCGCTTAAAGACTGGAACAGGGCTGTTATACTCGGAGTGCAGACTTTTGGAAAAGGCTCTGTTCAGAGCGTTGTGCCTCTAAGCGATGGCTCAGGGTTAAGACTTACAACAGCGCGCTACTATACGCCAAAAGGCATATCTATACAATCAACAGGAATTACGCCGGATATTATTGTGAAATTGGAACAGAAAAATGGCACAAAAGAACATCCTGTGGTAAGAGAGAAGGACCTTGAAAGGCATCTCAAAAACGACCAGCTTGAGGAAAAGCAAAAGACACCCGAGGAAACAGTGCCAATAGAGGTCAGCGAAAAAGAAGATATTCAGCTCCAGAGGGCAATAGACCTTCTTAAGACATGGAAGGTTTTTAAGGAACTACCCAAAGCAGCATAAAAAATAGAGCAGTAGCGCAGTAGACCAGTAGCTTCGAAATAAGGATTTATATATTTCCTTATTAGCCTGCTGCTCTACTGTTCTGTTGCTCTACTGTTCTATATCTGTATGAGTAGAATCATTTTTGACATAGAGACAAGCGGCAAAGACTTTGATTCCCTTGACAAGAGCACGCAGGAATACCTGCTTCGCTGGGCAGAGACAGACGATGATATCAAGGATGTCAAGGAAAGCCTTTCATTCTATCCCTTAACAGGCGAAGTCATCACCATAGGCATTCTTAACCCTGATACAGACAAAGGGACGGTATATTTCCAGTCGCCTGAAACACAAATCGCTCCTTTTGAAGAGAACGGGATAAAATTTGAAACAGGCACAGAAAAAGAAATTCTTGAAAAATTCTGGAATACGGTTAAAAGCTATAGAGAGATAATCACATTCAACGGAAGGGGCTTTGACTGCCCGTTCATTCTTATCCGCTCTGCTGTTCATAAGATAAAGCCTACAAAAGACCTTATGCCCAACAGGTATAACGGCGCTCATATAGACCTCCTTGACCAGCTTACTTTTTACGGCGCATCAAGGCGCAGGTTCAGCCTTGATATGTGGTGCAAGACATTCGGCATAAAGAGCCCGAAAGAAGACGGCATAACAGGATATGATATTAAAAACCTTTTTGCCGATAAAAGGTATCTTGATATTGCAAGGTACTGCCTCGGAGATATTAAGGCGACAAAGGAACTGCTTGGTTACTGGGAGAACTACATAAAATTTAGTCCATAAAAGATTTATGCCTTCCATCTCAACAGTAAATTCAGGAGTTCCTTTGGCCTGTGCGTGTTAAAATTTGACAGAAAGCCGCGCGTGTGATAAATTTAGTCATGGGTTAGCCATCCCGATTTGAAAGGGGGTAATATCAAAATGCCTAAAACAATAGAAGCAGTATTTGAGAGGGGAGTTTTGATACCGGTCTCTCCGCTCAATATCTCAGAACATAAGAAGGTAACCCTCACCATCGAAGATGAACCGGTAAAATCTGCCGATATTCTTTCGCTCTTGTCCATGGTGTACAACGGACTTTCTCCTGAAGACATAGAAGATATAGAAAAACTGGCATTAGATAGAAGCGGCTTCTCAAGGCATTGAGACATGGCTTATCCCCCTTCACTTATTGACACGGATATTCTTTCAGAGCTTTTCAAGAAAAATTCCAAGGTATTGGCAAAGGCTTCCGAATATATCAGCATCCACAGTTGCCTTAACATCTCCCATATAACGAAATATGAAATTCTTAAAGGATTGAAGGCAAAAAAGGCTGAAAAGCAGATTGAGCTTTTTAACAGGTTCTGTGCTATCAACAATGTTCTTCCAATTACTGATGATGCCATAGTGAAAGCTGCCGACATATATGCATCTCTTAAAGAGAAGGGGAACATCATATCCGATGCCGATATCCTTGTTGCTGCAATAGCAGTCGTAAACAACCTTGTCCTCATTACGAATAACACCAATCACTTTTCCCGCATTGAGGGGTTGCTGTTAGACAACTGGAAAACATAAATCCTGTCGCCGACTCCTAAAAAATCCCAGGCTGGATACCGCATGTCCGCAGGATAAAATGTACCTGTCCCCTTAAAATTGCATATGATATTTGATTCACAAGAGGAGAAGAAAAAGTTTTCGGACGACTGCAAGAGACCGATAACATGCATTGGCGTCTTGAGTCTCCGAATTACTGTTAGATTCCTGTTACATCACATTACTTAATAATCTCTATTTCCCCGAAAATCTGCCCCTCTTTTATTTGATGAAAATTCCAGTATAAGACTCTTCCCCTCCCGTCCCAACTTTCTTGTATGTTCCACTCATAATTTTTCCATTAATATAGATATTTCCATTCATAGTGATGGTAGCCGCACAGGTTGGGCAACCATCTAAAGGATCTGATTGGAATCCGCCTGTAACGGAAAATGAAGTCCCAGAAATAGTACCTGTTAGAGTATCGCCTTTTCTATTAGAAGGGTCTGTATTAGGAATGAAAAATGTAATATTATTGCCATTTTTTGTTATTGTTCCACCACCACCAGCATCGTCGATTTGTCCAACTGGCTTACTTGATGAATTGGAAGATGTCCATAATAATGTGCCTTTCAAAGGGACTGTATAATTGTCTGGGAGTTGCTTGGTCAGTTTATCAGGTGTCTGCTGAGCGACTTTGTCCTTGTCGGGAAGGAGATTAACAACTTGCATAGGCGTGGTATGGGCAGTCTTGGTAATCTTTTCAAAATCCTGAAGCGCAATCTGAGCAGACGAATTAATCTGTTGAGAGGATATTTGCTTGGCGGCTGATGACATATTAGCTGACTTTAATACATCTACAACATCCGTGCTTTGGGGAACTCCATTTTTATCCTTTAGTTTGTAATCTGTTAAAGGGACTCCAGCTATTTTAACACCCTCAAGTCCCCTGTTATCTCTTTTGCTTAGTCCTGTTCCATGTTCGCCTGTCTCAGAATATTTAACCTGAAAATGTAGATGTTCCACTGGCTTACCTGATAAAATTCCAAGTTTATCACCTTTCCCGACCTTATCACCCACTTTAAACTTTTTGTCAATATCAAATTCAGCATATTCTGTAAGATATCCATTGCCATGGTCTACCGTAATATGCTGGTATTTCCCTTCATAGACAACAGCAACAACCTTCCCGCTGTCAACTGCAACTACATTTGCCTTGCCCCCTTTTCCCACATCAAAATCTAATGAATAATAAGCTTTGTCGGAAGCATGAAAAGAATCATAATATCCTTCCTCTTTAGTATAGATTGGCGATTTTCCTCCAGCCTCTGTAACTAAATATATTTTGTCATTACTTTGAAGCGGCAATATAAAGTCTGTAGGAACCTGCGGCAATGACTCTGCATGTAGGTTAAAAACTGAGAACGCAAGATACATTGCTACTATCATTTTCCTTTCCTCCTTTACCATCTCCAACTCAATCCCATTGAGTAGAGGTTCTTTCTATAGTCATACAAATCTATATTGGATGAGTTTCTCCTCCGTAGATATTCCAGAGAAACACTCCATCCTTTCCCAATATCTTTTGAGACAACTGTATTCAGTGACCTTTCCGTATCCTCACGCTTTTTGTCAAAGTAAATGTTGTTATTCTTATACCGGGTCATTTTGTATTCATAGTCCGCAGTCAACCGGATGTCTTTTGGGAATGTGTATTGAAAACCTGTAACAAGCTTATTCCCTGAATATTTCCAGTTAGCCCCCTCGGTAATCTCTCTATCGTAAAAATAACCGGCCTTTATATGGTGTTTTGCATCATTAAACCTCAAGAAATGAATAAAGCCTGCTTCATGGTTAACGGCATCCCTGTCATCCTCAAGGAACAAAGGCTTTTCTCTGAATTCCTTGACCTGAAAGGCATATTGGAAAACAGTCAGGTTCATCCGGCTTTCCATCAGAATAAACACAGGTCTTATGGTATGCCTCTGAAGGAGATAATGATAATCCGAGAGCAGGTAATCGTATGCATAATTAATTTTAAAGTCGTATGGCATTGAGCCAAGGCTTCCCCTTTTTGAAAGGTCAAGAGAAAGAATATGGTCCTGAACATCCATATCTCTCATTTTGTTAGTAATGGTCTGGTAAAAGCCGTAGGATGCCGCGAGGTCAAAATCAGGTTTTCTTATAAAGGCATACTCGCCCCTCAGATAGAAAAGTTCTATAGTGCTTTTTCTCTCCTTATTTCTCAGATTGAAAACATTGGTGGTCGGAACAAGGATAATATTGTCGTCATACTGAAGCTTGGTGGTCAAATCTATGCTGAACCGCTTTTTAAGCCTTTCTTCCAGTTCTATTGCTGCGATAAGCCTCTGTGAAGGTTCTGCCAGTGGAGATGTCGGGTCAGTAATGATTATCTTCTTATACGCTACCGCCGCCTCTTTGGTTTTGCCGAGTTGCTGCTTGGCAAGTCCTGTATAGTAAAGGATAAGGCTCTCAATGGTCTTATCCTTTGTCTTAGCCTTCTCAAGATAATGCAGCGCCTTTTTATAATCCCCTGTTTGATAATGAGCAAAGCCGAGGAAGTAGCCTAAATCTTCCCTTTCAGGCTCTTTTTTATGGATCTGCTCAAGGTGTGAAATAGCATTCTTGTATTCTTTTTTCTGGATAAGAACTATACCGAGTTGGAAATGGGCATCTGTATAGCCGGTATCTTTCTCTATGGTCTTTTTAAAATATTCAATAGCCTTATCCGGCTCATTGAGCTGCAAATAGGCGAGTCCGATATAAAACGGCACATCAGGGTCGTTCGGAAAGATAACAATCGCTTTTTGGAATTCCTCAAGTGCTTCCTTATATTTGCCGCTTTTGTAATGCTCCATCCCGAAGATAAGCGGCTGGTATTGAATGTCCTGCGCAAAAGCAAAGGATTGAATGAAAATACAGGTGATTAATGCAATTAAGAAAAGCCGCCATTTGTCGGGCATATGATGACCTCCTGTGTATATGGGACTACCTTTATTTACCGTTATTTCTTTAACGGTCAGTTTGGTTTATAGCATATATAGACCTATCATGTCAATAATAAATATAAATTCGTATTAGTAGTCCCTTATTATCCTCCCTGAATGCACTATATTATCAATCAAAAAGAGGTATCTCACGATGGACCTTGGCAAGCAGTTGGGCAAGAGGATAAAGCAGATTAGAAAAGCCGCAAAACTGACGCAGGAAATGCTTGCTGAAAAGACAGGGCTGAGCGTTGAATATATAAGCAGGCTGGAGCGGGGCATGTCGCAGCCGTCATTTAAAACCTTTGAAGCTCTGGCAAAAGCCCTCAGTGTAAATCCAAAAGATTTCTTTGATTTTAAGGGGACAATTCTGTTTCGTGACAGGAAAAAAGAGGCTAAACAGAAGAAAGAGTATATTGACGCCATATCTTCTTCTCTGCAAGATATGGAAATACGCGAGCTTGCGGTGGTTTATAATGTTTTAAAGGGATTAAGGCAGTAAGAATACCCCTCCATTTGAAACAACCGCAGCCAATAATGTATCATTCTTAAATGCTGCCAAAACCATTCTCAACAACAGGAATCGGAAGCCTTCCGCACAAAGATGCTGAAGAGGCGTGCAGGCTCATCCTCAAAATTTTTGACATCCCTTTCTGGCCCCAGCTTCCCAAGATGTCCTTCAGGGAGTGGATGGTACCTCAGTACTCAGAAGGAATGCCTTATATCAGGATAGATGCAGAAAAAGAACTGGTCTGGATTGAAAGAAACAAGAGCGATGAGCTTGAAAGGTTCTATGAGTCATGCACTGATGACAGCAGGATTGCAATCTCTGATGATTATGGAAGAGGGCTCCATGCATTTCTCAAAATGATTAAAGCGCCTTTTGGGTTTCTCAAGGGGCATGTAACAGGGCCTCTGACCTTTACGCTCGGGCTCAAAGACGCTGATGGAAGGCCGGTTTATTTTGATGAGGAACTCAGGGAAATAGCGCTTATGCTTCTTAAGGCAAAGATCAGATGGCAGATAGGCATGCTTAAGCAGTTTGCAGATAATGTGATTATATTTCTTGATGAGCCGATACTCTCTGCCCTCGGCAGCACAGCCTATCTTGGCGTAAACTCTGATGATGCAATGAGGCTTATAAGAGAGGCTTCAGATACCATAAAAGACAATGGAGGCATTTCAGGCATACACTGCTGCGGCAATGCCGACTGGCCTTCTGTGATGGGAACAGGCATAGATATCCTGAACTTTGATGCTTACGGATATTTTGACACGCTCTTGATGTATCGCAGTGATGTTGACAGATTTTTTGAAAGAGGAGGATGCCTTGCCTGGGGGATTGTGCCTACAACAGATGCGATAAGGCGTGAAACTTTTGATTCAATAAGAAAACAATTTGACATGAAACTGGAAAAGATGTCCAAGGCAGTCTCATCAGGACTTATTCTTTCAAGGATAATCCTTACGCCGTCATGCGGCACAGGCTCCAGGAGCATTGAGGAGGCATTAAAGATATTCCAGATGCTTATGCAGCTCAAAGAGGCGTATTCAAAATGAAAGGCGGAAAATTAGAAATCCCCCCCCACCCCCCTTTGTCAAAGGCCATGGCTCGTAGAGGGGGCAAGAGGGGGATTTTTATATCTTTTGAAGGAATAGAGGGCACCGGCAAATCCACACAGGCAAGAATGCTTTCTGAGTATCTTACAAAAAAAGGATATGAGACAGCGCTTACCGAAGAGCCCGGAGGGACTGCGATAAGCAGGGAGATAAGAAGGGTTCTGCTTTCAACTAAACATGACAAAATGGATTATATGGCAGAGCTTCTGCTCTATAACGCAGCGCGGATCCAGCACATAAAAGAAAAGATTATTCCTGCAATTGAAAGCGGGAGGGTTGTCATTACAGACCGTTTCAGCGATTCCACTGTCGCGTATCAGGGCTATGGCAGGGGCATAAGCCCTAAACTAATAGACTCTCTTGACAGGATTGCAACAGGAAGGATGAGGCCTGACCTCACGATACTCCTTGACCTCGATGTTGAGACCGGCCTTATGAGAAACAAAAGAATAAACAAAAGGGACAGGCTTGAGCTTGAAGATGTAAGGTTTCACAAAAAAGTCAGAGAAGGTTTTCTAAAGCTTACGGCTAAAGAACCAAAGAGAATAAAATTGGTAAAAGCCTCAAAGGGCATTGCTGATATTCACAGGGAGATTGTGAGGATTGTTGAGAAGTTTTTAAAAGCGCTTATAGCGAGAGAAAGCGCCAGAAGGCTCGCTAAACTGGGAGGGACTGAAAGCAAACTGGAAATGATTCCACGCAGAAGAGTAACAGGCGCATAAAATAGTTCCTATGAATACCCAAAACAAACCAAAGGCAATTGCTCTTTTTTCAGGAGGTCTTGACAGCACGCTTGCCATCATTACAATGCTTAGGCAGGGGATTGATGTCACTGCCATAACATTCCTTACGCATTTTGGCTGTGACATCTCTGACAAATCATCATGCTCAAAAGATCCGTTTTCTGCCGCTGAGAAATTCGGTTTTACAGTAAAGCTCTGCCATCTTTCAGACAAATTCATTGAGATAGTTAAAAATCCCGCACACGGCCACGGCAGGAATATGAACCCGTGCATTGACTGCAGGATTCTTATGCTCAAAGAGGCAAAGGAATTAATGAACATAACGGGAGCTGATTTTATAATCACTGGAGAGGTCATCGGGCAAAGGCCTATGAGCCAGATGAGAAATACGCTTGCTATGATTGATAAAAAAGCCGGCGTGTCAGGAATAGTCCTCAGGCCTTTGAGCGCAAAGCTTCTTGAACCTACGATTTCAGAAACAAAGGGCCTTGTTGACAGAGATAAGCTCCATGACTTTCACGGGCGTTCAAGAAAACAGCAGATGGCGCTTGCAAAGGAGTTCGGACTTACAGACTACCCAATGCCTGCCGGCGGATGCCTGCTTACAGAGCCGAACTATTCTTTCAGGCTTAGAGAGCTTTTGAATTATAATCCGAATCCATCGCTTAAGGATTTACATCTCTTAAGAGCAGGAAGGCATTTCAGGATCTCTCCGTCCTGCAAGATAATTGTCGGCAGGGATGAAAAAGACAATGATAAGATAGAATCCCTTGCAGGAGAAGGTGATTACATCTTAAGTGTTGAAAACTTCGGAAGCCCGGTAACACTTCTCACAGGCGATGGCTCTGAAGATTTCATTAGCCTTGCGGCATCCATATGCGCAAGATATTCTGATGCAAAACATCTTCCGTCTGTTGATGTGAGCGTGTATTCATCCGCCTCGGGCGGAGGTGAAAAATTCATTTTAAGAGTAAGTCCTGCGACAGAAGAAGTGATAGAGAGATATAGAATACAGTTGCCTGAAAGTAAAAAGAAAGAATTTTTGAAAGCTTAAAGCCTTACAATAACTCCCTTTTCTTTCAAATACTCCTTTGCCTCTTTGATTGTATATTCCCTGTAGTGAAATATGGATGCAGCCAATACAGCATCAGCCTTGCCAAGCACAAGTCCTTCATAGAGATGCTCTAAATTGCCTGCGCCGCCTGAGGCGATAACAGGAATTGACACAGCCTCTGAAATTGCCTTTGTAAGCTCAATGTCATATCCGTCCTTTGTGCCGTCCCTGTTCATGCTCGTAAGGAGAATCTCGCCTGCGCCCAATTCCTCCATCTTCTTTGCCCATTGCACAGCATCAATGCTTTTCATCTTTCTTCCGCCGTGTGTAGATATCGCCCATAATCCCCCCTTTAGCAAAGTGGGGATATTATTAAGTCCCCCTTTGGCAAAGGGGGATTGAGGGGGATTTTTCTTATCCAGTTCCAGCTGAACTTCTTTTAAAGACGGCTCATTAAACCATTTCTCCTCTTCTGTAAATGTCATCTCTTTTGTAACACGCTTCGCATCAATTGCAACGACAATGCACTGGCTTCCAAACTTCTCTGCTGCGCGGCTCACAAAATAAGGGTCTCTTACAGCAGATGTATTTACAGAAACCTTATCGCATCCTGATTTCAGAAGCTGTCTTATATCATCAAGAGCGCCGATTCCTCCACCGACTGTAAGCGGCATAAATACATCATCTGCAGTCCTTTCAACAACGTCAAGGATAATATTTCTCTTCTCATGCGATGCTGTTATATCAAGGAATACGAGTTCATCAGCGCCCTGCTCATCATAAAAGATTGCATTCTCAACAGGGTCTCCTGCATCCCTGAGATTAAGAAAGCTTACGCCTTTTACAACCCTTCCGTCCTTAACATCAAGGCACGGTATTATGCGTTTTGCAAGCATTAATTCTTACTCCTTCCCAGATACCCAAGCAATTCTTTCTCCTTTGACTGCATCTTCCTTTCAGCGTATTTGCTCCTTTCATGGTCATATCCGATGAGGTGAAGAACTCCATGAACAAGAAGCCATTGCAAT
Organism: uncultured Nitrospiraceae bacterium; assembly: GCA_964532335.1. Taxonomy (GTDB): domain Bacteria; phylum Nitrospirota; class Thermodesulfovibrionia; order Thermodesulfovibrionales; family UBA1546; genus UBA1546. Next base: position 16,260 of record CAZHHV010000005.1, on the reverse strand, counting down.
TCTCCGGTAAATGACAGCCCATGCTCAGGCGCCTGCCTCTTGACTGCCTGAAGGTTTATCACGACATCACCGAGCAGCGTTGTGCGTTGTGCGTTTATAGCGTTATAGGATTTTACGCTCAACGCTTTGCGCTTAACGCTATAACTCATCTGCGGGAATGAGAGCACATCCGTAGTCCTGTCAATGCCGCGGTATTTATAGTTCAATCCCCTCATTCTGCTGTCATCAACAAGCAGGATGCTGAGTTCTGCATCTTTCAGTCCGAGAAGCCGGAGCAATGCCGCTGAATCACGCTTTATCTTTTGCTGATTTATCTTTGTCAGTTTTTGCTGATTCCTTATTAAAACTTTCATTGGATTGCCTTTGTGCTTCCTGAGATTTTGAAGCGCCGCCGTTGAAATTAAACCCCGGATAATCTATTCTCTTGTGCAGGATTCCTGTGAGTATGTATGAGAAGTGTTTTTTTATCTCTGAGATGTCTTTCAACGTGAGTTCGCATTCATCAAGCTGTCCCTCAAGGAATATGTGGTTTATTATCTTGTCAACAAGAGCGGCAATCCTCGCAGGCGTAGGGTCGTTTAAAACCTTTGACGCAGCCTCAACAGCATCTGCCATCATAACGAGCGCGGCTACGCGCGTCTGAGGTTTGGGGCCCGGATATTTATATTCTTCTTCCGAAGGCTCGTTCTCGTCTCTCTGGCCTTTTGCCTTCTGGTAAAAAAAGGTCATCAGACTTGTGCCGTGATGCTGTTCTATTATATCTATAATCGGCTGCGGGAGTTTATGCTGATTTGCAAGCTCTACGCCTTCTTTTACGTGCGAAGATATTATCATGCTGCTCATGTGTGGAGCCAGCTTCTCATGTTTGCTCAGAGAATTGCTCTGGTTTTCAACAAAATATTCCGGCATCTTGATCTTGCCGATGTCGTGGTAATATGAGCTTACCCTTGCAAGCAGGGGATTAACGCCTACTGCCTCTGCCGCAGCTTCAACGAGATTGCCGACTATGACGCTGTGATGATACGTCCCGGGAGCAGTTATCATGAGGTTTTTCATAAGCGGCTGCTCCATATCAAGAAGTTCAAGCAAACTTATATCAGTTGTGACTTTGAATGTGTATTCAAGGATTGGCAGCATTACAGAGACAACTGCCGTGACGCTTATCCCTGAGGACAGCGCAAACATTACTGCAGGGAATGCCTTAACAGAAAAGAACTCTCCTGTAAAAAGCAGTAGGATGCTTGCAGTGACGCCGCTTATCACTCCGACATAAAAACCTCCCATCAAGAGCGCTGACCGCTTTTTACATCTTATAACGCTGAATGCGGCAGTAAGGCTTCCTACAAATGCATATACCGGAAAGATTGAGCTGTTGAGCCACAGCCCGCTTAAGAGGCTTACTACAAAGGAAAATACTATTGCGGTGTGAAAATCAAATAAAAGCATAACGAGCATTGCGCCTGCTGCTATCGGTATGCCGAACCATGTGATTTCTATAGGCGCCAGGCCGATTCCGCGCGCAAGGTTTACCAGTATATACTCAAAAAATCTTCCGAGGAGAAGCGTGCTGACAATCATAAAGCCGAGAAGGACGAGCATGTTGTAGTTTTTAAGATAAGCAGGTTTATACCGCGTTATGTCCCTGTATAGGATGGCTAAAAGAAGACAGGCGGTGAGCAGTCCTCCTGCAAAACGTTCAGCGCCGGCTCTCTCCTGTATTGCAATGGCTGATAAGAATCCAAATACAATCAGCAGCAAATATTTTTTTATGTCAATCTTTCTGCTAATTTTCTGTGTTCCGTTTTTCATATCTTTCATACGCCTTTACTATTTCCTGAACAAGTTTATGCCTTACAACGTCCTTCTCGGAAAAATATATAACTTTTATGCCTTCTATGTCATTCAGTATTTTTTCAGCCTCTATCAATCCTGACAGTTTCCCTGTTGGCAGGTCAATCTGTGTTATGTCTCCTGTAATTACGGTCTTTGAGTTAAAGCCCAGCCTTGTAAGATACATCTTCATCTGCTCTGATGTTGTATTCTGCGCCTCGTCAAGAATTATAAAGGAATCATTCAATGTGCGCCCTCTCATAAAAGCTAATGGCGCAATTTCTATGATACCGCGCTCAATAAATTTACTTGCCTTTTCCGCCTCTATCATATCAAAAAGGGCATCATAAAGGGGTCTCAGATAAGGGTTAACCTTTTCGTACATGTCGCCGGGCAGAAAGCCGAGTTTTTCTCCGGCTTCCACGGCAGGCCGCGCAAGAACTATCCTGCTCACCTGTTTTTTCAGAAGGGCGTTTATTGCCATTGCCATCGCAAGGTAGGTCTTGCCTGTGCCTGCAGGACCTATCCCTATAACAATATCATAATTACGCATAGCTTCAATATACTGCTTCTGGGTCTCGGTTTTGGGTATGATAAATCTCTTTTTTGAGGACACAGGTATATTGTTCAGGAATAAATCTTTGAGAGATGTCTCATGTCCGGCTGCCGCTGATTTTATTGCGTAACTGATGTCTTCAGGCTTAAGCAGATAACCATCCTCGCTTATGGCGCGCAGCTCGTTTATGAGCTTTTCAGCCTTTGCAGCAGGCCCGGGTTCTCCCTGAATAAATATTTTATTCCCCCTGAAGCTTGCGGTTATATTGAAAGCCTCTTCTATAAGTTTGAGGTTTTTGTCAAACCCGCTGTAAAGGAAAGTTAATTCCTTTTCGCTGTCAAGTTCTATCTCTATGGTTACCGTATGTTCTCCTTTTTGGCGGCGCCGGGCTGTGAGGAATTTTTATCCCCGCGAGCCTCTTCGTTTTTCAGAGTTACAAAAGCCTTCAGCCCTTCATTTTTCAGTTTGAGCGCAAGCGCTGCCGCTTCTTCCTTGGTTGTAAATTCTCCTGTCCTTACTTTGTATAATTTCGGATTTTTGGATTTAGCATATTTTTTTATGTATGCCTTGTACCCTTTAGTTTCAAGTTTGTGTTTGAGCGTTTCCGCTTCTTTCAAGTTTTTGAATGCGCCGGCTTGAACAACATATTTTATATCATTCTGATGAGAGTTATCAGTTTCAACCTTGGGTTCGGCAGGCTCTTTTTGAACAACAGGCTGTGCCAACAGGGGTTTTTCAGGGGGAGACTTCTCCTCTGCTATTTGTGGTTGAGATGAATTTGCGCTGCTTAGAGATAAATCTCTAACCGGGTTTGCACTTTGAGATTCATCCAAAGGAGCAGTCTGCTCCCGATCCTGAGGAATCGCCTCAAGTTTCGGAGCTGCGATTATTTGATATTCAAGCTGTTTTCCCTTTTCTCCTGCCCCGCCTACAAAATAACCGAGGCTGAAGCTAAGCGCAGAGGTAACTGCAATAATAGCTATGATGAATTTCCTGTCCGGCAAGGCTGTTTTCCGTTTTGCTTTAAGGCTGCTGTGTTTCATTTCACAGGATAAGCATAGCATCACCGTAGGAGAAAAATCTATATTTTTGACTCACAGCAATGCTGTATGCGCCTCTCAGTTTTTCGGCGCCGCAGAAGGCAGATGCCAGCATAAGCGGTGTTGAGCGTGGAAGGTGAAAATTGGTGATAAGGGAGTCAACAACCCTGAACTCATAACCGGGATAGATGAAGATGTTTGTAGAACCGCAGATCCGGTGAATGGGTGAATGGGTGAATGGGTGAATGGGTGAATATTGTCCGCTCATATATCCCTCTATAGCCCTCGTTGTTGTGGTTCCAACAGAGAAGACTCTTTTGCCGCAGGCTTTTGTTTTTTTTATCTCTTCAATAATCTCTTTCCCTATCTCAAAATATTCTGCATCCATAGAATGTTCACTCAAATTCTCTGCTTTTATCGGTTTGAAGGTCCCTATCCCTACATGAAGTGTCAGGCACCTGACATTCACGCCTTTGTCCTTTATCTTGCCTATCAGTTCTCCGGTAAAATGCATTCCGGCGGTCGGAGCTGCGATGGAACCCTCTTTTTCCGCATATACTGTCTGATACCATTCTCTATCAACGGGCTCCGGCTTGCGCTTTATATACGGCGGCAAAGGCATATCTCCGTATCTCCACACATTTTCCATGAAGTCGCCGGAATACGAAAACCGGGCAGTCTGGTTTTCTATGTCTGCTGATAACCCTTCTGCTATTGATATTTCCCCTCTGTATTTTCCTTTTGATAGTATTTCCCACTTGTCAACGCCGATTTCTTTTACCAGCAGAAATTCAAATCTTCCTCCCGTAGGCTTTGCCCCTGTAAGTCTTGCCGGAAAAACTTTGGTGCTATTAAGTAAAAGCAGGTCGCCTTCATTAAGATAGTCGGGGAGATTACCGAAGATTCTGTGTTCTATTTTGCCGTTTTTGTGAAGCACTAAAAGCCTTGAGAGGTCTCTTTTGTCAGAAGGTTTTTTTGCTATCAGTCCTTCCGGCAGGTGAAAATCAAAATCAGCGGCCTTCATATAACTGAATTTCTGTTCCGGGATAAAAGAAAGAAAGAATTTCCCTGTAGTTTTTCCCCTTTTTTGCCATCTCAAGCGCGCTCCACTGGCAGAGGCCTACTCCATGGCCGTAGCCTTTTCCTTCGAAGATTATGGAATCGTTTAGTTTTGTCATGGTGAAATTTGTGCTCGGCAGTCTTTGCCATCCGAGTTGTTTTCTTAAGTCGTTGGATTTGATTGTGCGCTCTCCTGATTCAGATGTTACAGTTACCTCTTTTACTCTTCCGGTTGAGGTGTAAGACCTGACAGCCATATCTTTAAAGACGGTTATGTTTAAAGATTTTTCTATCTCTGACAATGGGATTTTTCTTTCCCATATCCAGTAAGGCGAGGCTTCACAGCTTGATTCCACTGATTTAATATAGGGGTAGCTTTTCTCAAACACCTCTTCGGGAAGCTCTGTCTTGCCGCCGCATGTAGAGTGGTAAAGCGCCTCTATTGGGTTTCCGTTGAATGTGAGTATCTCGCCTGATGTTTTTTCTACGGCAGTTGCTGCTCTGACATCAGAGAAGTTCCCCTTGTACACCTGATGAAGAACAGAGGATGTAATATGGTAATGCAGGTTTCCGTTCATATTTTTTTGATATACAGCATACGTCCTTGAAATAACTGCCTGAGCTTTGAGCGCTTCCATTTCCCAGTTGGTCCCGACCTCAGCCGTGACAACGCTCTTGACATATTCCTCAAAGGGGATTTCATTTACGACATAAAGCCCGTTTTTCCCTTTCCATACCTCAATCTCGCCCCTGTAATGAACCCCGCTCACAAGGAAGTCGCCTTTTATCTTTTCACTGACTTTCTCCAGAGGCTCATTCTTTGCAGGGATACGCGGAGAATCTTCATCCAAAATAAGCACTCTTATTGCATCGGCGTATAAATCAGCTGACAGCTGACAGCTTATAGCTATCAGGGAAAATAAAATAAGACACGTTTTTAAGCTGAACGCTGAACGCTTATTGCTGAAAGCTTTCATCTCACTTCCTCCCGAACTTTAAGGTGTTTCTCCATCTCGGAATAGATGCAGCCGCAATATTTCTGCCTGTAAAGCCCGAGCTCCTTTGAAAGCTCAACCCCCTGCTTCCAGCCGGGTCTGAAGTCTTCAAAATAAAATTGCACAGAGTGCCTTTTCTCCATTTCTCTGCCAATGTCTATTATAACATCAAATTTCTGGTAGGGGCTTATAAGGAGCGAGGTTGTAAAGCCGTCAGCGCCGATCTCTCTGGCTGTTTGGGCTGTCTTGTCAAGCCTCATTTCATAACACGCACTGCAGCGGTTCTCACTGCCGTTGCCTGTCTTCTGTATGAATTCCTTGATGCCGTAGCAGTCTATATAATGCACTTGAAAATCTGCTCCTCCCCACGAGAATCCTTCCCTCTCCCCCTTTTGCAAAAATCCCCCCTCGCCCCCCTTTAATAAAGGGGGGTTAGGGGGGATTTTATTATCGTTTTTCCAGAGGCACTCAAGCTTTCTAACTGCATCCAGTCTATTTTTATATTCCACATAAGGATGGATATTGGGATTAAACCACAGTCCTGTTACGGAAACGCCCTTTTCAGTTAGTGTTTTGATGGGATAAAGACTGCAGTTTGCGCAGCAGATGTGCATCAAAAGCTTCATGGTATATTATAAATTATTTAAGCAGTTTTGCGACTGTCGGAAAAAGGCTTATATCAGTATGCGGCAGGAAAAGCGCCGACATGTATTCATCCATAAAATTCCTTGAGACTGAAAGCTCCATGTATGTCATTTTCCGCGCAATCTCCTCTGCTTCTTTCCTGAGTTTTTCTGAGAGCAGGCACAGATAAGCCCCTGCAACTGATGTGTTGCCTAAAAATCTGAACTTTTCTTTTGGAATGTCAGGGAGCATTCCGATTATTACAGCCCTGTCAACATTCAGATAGTTGCCGAACCCTCCTGCTACATATATGCGCTCTATACTGTCCAGCGTGAACCCTACTTCTTTTATAAGAAGCGATATCCCTGCATAAATCGCTGCCTTGGCCCTCATGATATTCTCAATGTCAACTTCTGTAAGGACAATATCTTTTGCCCCTTTGTGGAGGACAAATTCTGCGCCTTCATCTCCCTCTCTTATGCGGCCTGTTTTTATTTCACGGATAAATTTTCCTTTCCGGTCTATGACGCCAGAAAGAAACAGCTCTGATATTGCGTCTATCATTCCTGAGCCGCATATGCCTATTGGCACAGTATTGCCGATAACAGAGATGGAAGGCTCAAATGTATCAGGCGCAATCTTTACAGCCTCTATCGCGCCTTCGGTGGCCCTCATTCCGTGCTTTATCCCGCTTCCTTCAAAACAGGGGCCCGCAGAACATGCCGCTGTCATAAGCCATTCATTGTTGCCTATTGCAATCTCTCCGTTTGTGCCGATGTCCATGAATAATGCTGTCTCATGGTTTCTGTGCATCTTTGATGCAAGCACTCCTGAGACAATGTCGCCTCCGACATAACTTGCAACACACGGCAGAGTATAAACAGGAGCTTGTTTATTTATGTGAAGCCTTGCTGTCCCTGCCTTCCACAGCGGAAATGAATTTACAGTAGGTATATACGGCTCTTCCCTGATATGCCCGGGATCAAGCCCCCAGAAGATATGAGACATGGTTGTATTCCCTGAGATTACAGCGCATTCTATGTGCTCTTTATTTATGCCATGTTTTTCAATAATAGTATCGGTGATGTTGTTTATATCATCCGTGACAGTTTCCCTTAATTCTTCAAGCCCGCCGCTCTCTGTTGCATGGACTATCCTTGTGATGACGTCATCGCCGTATCGTATCTGTGAATTGTATGTTGAACCCACATCAACGAGTTTTCCGTCAGAAAGGTCAATGAGATATACGACAATCGTTGTTGTTCCGATGTCAACTGCAATGCCGTATCTTGCGGTTTGCTTGTCGGATGTAACAAAGATTGCCTCCGGGCCGTCAACCCCGTTAGAAAAATCTTTTCTAACGGGGTCAACATAGGCGAGATGTATTTCCCAGTTGTGTTTTCTAAGGTCATCTGCCATTGATGATGCAAATGTATGGGAGAACCTCATGCCTTTGATGCCTTTCAGCTCAAGCTCCCTTTTCAAGCGCTCAAGATCGCTTATGTGATCCTCTATTGTAGGAGGCGGAAGTTTGATGTTAAGCCTTTTTACGATGGGTGTTATCTCTTTGTCAAAGGACCTGAAAAGCTCTGAAAGGTCTTTTGATTTTGACAGGGCAATCCTGTCTCCGACAACAAGCCTTGCCTCTTCAAGTATCTCTGCGGAGATGTCACTTTCAGGGAATGTTTGGCAGGCAAGGACAATGCCTTTCTCTTTGTCAGCCTGAGAGAGTTTGCCTGATGCGGAGGTCCTGTATTTCCCGGCGTGAATCTTTATGCGGCATTTTCCGCATGTGCCTTTGCCGCCGCATGAGGAAACAAGATAGATACCCTTCTTTTTGAGCGCAGAGAGGATGTTTTCACCTGTTGCTGCGGGTATGCTTTCTCCTGTTGCAAGCTTGATGTTCATAGCGAATTGATTAAAGGTTTAGAGTTATGAGTTTTAATAATATGAAATTCATTCTTGTCATTCTGGCTTGTCCCTATTTTGTCATTGCGGCTTGTCCGCAATCTTTCTGAAGGATTCCGAACAAGTCGGAATGACAAGAGAAGGATTCCCGACAAGCGGGAATGACAAAACTCGTTTCGTGTATGAAACATAGAGCCGCTATTTTAAGATACCCTGCGGTCTTGCTACAGGGTTCTTCATTTCGCCATCTCAATCAGTTTTTCAGCTATCTGAACAGCGTTAAGCGCAGCGCCTTTTCTGAGATTGTCAGCCACTATCCACATATTTATCCCGTTTTCTATTGACTCATCCTCTCGTATCCTGCCGGCATAAGTCTCATCCTTCCCCGCAACATCAACAGGCAGAGGATAGACATTTTTCTCAGGCGCATCAAAGACAACAATGCCCGGCGCTTTTGAAAGCACAGCCCTCACCTCGTTCGCTGTAATCTTTTTCTCTGTCTCTATGTTCAGGCTTTCAGAGTGGCATCTGAAAACAGGGACGCGCACTGTGGTCGCAGTGAGCCTTATTGAATTGTCCCCCATTATCTTCCTTGTCTCATTCACCATCTTCATCTCTTCTTTCGTATAGCCGTTCTCAAGAAACTTGTCTATGTGAGGAAGCACGTTAAATGCTATCTGATGAGGATAGACATTGCATTTTACTTCCTTGAAATTCAGGATGTCGGCTGTCTGCTGAAAGAGCTCATCCATTGCCTTCTTGCCTGTGCCTGAAACAGACTGAAATGTCGTAACAACAACCCTCTTTATCTTTGCAGCATCATGTATAGGCTTTAAGACCACAACCATCTGAATCGTTGAGCAGTTCGGGTTTGCGATAATCCCCTTATGCCATTTCAGGTCATGGCTGTTAACCTCGGGCACAACAAGCGGCACTTCAGGGTCCATCCTCCACTGGCTTGAATTGTCAACTACAACACATCCTGATTTTGCCGCAACCGGCGCCCATATCTTGGACCTCTCGGCGCCCGCAGAGAAAAGCGCAATGTCAATCCCCTTAAATGAAGCTTCAGTCAAAGCCTTTACCGGAATCTCATTTCCCTGAAATTCAAGTTTTTTGCCCTCAGAAAGCTCTGAGGCAAAAAGCCTGAGTTTTTCAACCGGAAAGTTCCTTTGCTCGAGGGTTGCAATCATCTCGTTTCCGACTGCGCCTGTTGCGCCGACAACGGCAACAATGTATTTTGCCTTCTTCTTAACCATCTATCAAAATCCTTTCTCTACGAGCCGTAGGCCGTTGATTATTTTGGATTTACCCCGTTAGAAAACCCCGCCCTTTCTAACGGGGTTTACTAATTTATCACAGAGGGACGGAAAATTTCTATACTTGACAAACGGTTTATGTGGTTATACACTTAGATTAAATAGTAAAACTTTTTATTAGGAGGTTAAACATTATGGCAACTGTTAAAACTCTGTCCAAAGGGCAGATTGTTATACCGGCTGAGATGAGAAAAAAATATCACATAAAACCGGGCGTGAAAATCCAGATTATGGAATACGGAGGGATTATCTATCTCATCCCGCCTGTCGAAGACGCCGTAAATGCAGCTTGCGGGATTTTGCCACCCAAACCTTCGTTGTCAGAGCGGCTTCTAAAAGAGCGTAAAGGTGAATTCAGACAATGAAGAAAACTGCTCATATATTTGATAGTTATGCACTGCTTAAGCTCTTTCAGAAAGAAAGAGGCTATGAGAAGATAAGCCGTCTTCTTGAAGATATAAAGAAGGTAGAAAGCGTAAAATATATCAATGCAATCAATCTTGGAGAGATAATATATTCAACCAAAAGGGAGTTCGGCGATCAGAAAAAATTAGAAGCGCTTGCAAACATAGAAAGATTGAATTTTACGATTTTACCGGCGCCCAACAGCCTGATATTTCAGGCAGCTGAGTATAATGGGCAATACAGCATCTCGTATGCCGATTGTTTTGTTCTTGCCTCCGCCGTAGAACTGGAGGCTGTGATAGTTACAGGAGACCCTGAATTCAAAAAGATTGCACATTTAGCGGATATATTTTGGGTATAAATATTCTCAGATGAAAAAGATGAAAAAAGTCTACACCCTCGGCACATCCAGAAGAAGCGAGGAGGATTTCATAGAAATCCTTTTTAACTATGACATCAAAACCCTTATTGATGTCAGAAGCTTTCCAAAGAGCAAACTGCCGGTATTTACGAAAGAGAACCTTGAAAACCTTCTGAAAAAAGAAGGCATAAGCTATATCTTTCTCGGCAAAGAACTCGGCGGTTTCAGGAAAGGAGGCTATGAGGCATATATTGAAACGGAAGATTTTAGAAAAGGGATTGATAAACTGGAGCAGATTGCTTTGCAATCCGACCGCAAGGCAGTCATTCCTGCCCCTTTTGTCATTCCCGCGAAAGCGGGAATCCAGCGCAACAAAGACTGGATGCCGCATCCCCCGATTAAGGACTTCGAGGGCAGGCAAGTGCGGCATGACATGTCAATAGTCGGGCATAATGCTGTAATTATCTGCGCCGAGCGATTCCCGTGGAAGTGCCACAGGAGGTGGATTTCAAGAGAGCTTCACATGCGCGGCTGGCAGGTGGAGCATATCATAGACAAAGGAAAGGTCTGGACGCCACGGAGTTAAGGGAATCGTGATATAATGTCTCCACAGATGAAAGAAAACCCTGAAATAAACGCCTTAAAAGAAACACTGGAAAGATTTAGAAAGAGCGGCAAGATATTGCTTGCCTATCTTTATGGCTCGTATGTAAAAGGGACACAACATCAAAGGTCTGACATTGACTTAGCAATATACATAAACACATCTGATGAAAAAGAAGCAGTCGTGATTACAGATTCAATATTAATGGCTGCTGAAAGACCGGTTGAAGTGCTGAGACTTGACGATGAAGACGAATCGCCGTTTATTATTCAGGAATCTCTCAAAGGGATTCCATTAATAGAACCGGACATGGAGACACTCTACAGGGTTGCCCATCGCGCACTGCACCAATCAGAAGACATAAGATATAAGAGGGCGATTGCTGCCGGGCAAACATGAACAACAGACTTGATAAATTATTATTATTTCTTGCAGAGACCATGGATTATTTTCTTCGCAAGATTGATGGCATTGACCGAGACAGGTATTTCGCAGACAGGGACATAAGGAACATCCTCGATAAAACGATAAACGACATAATACTGTGCATTGTTGATATATCAGAGGAGATTCTGAAAGGACAGAAGAGAAATATTCCAGAGACTTATAAAGACACGATTCTTGCCTGTTATGAATTCATCGGAGATACAGCGCTGAAAATCGCTCCATTGGTTAAACATAGGAACGAGACCGTTCATCAATACCTGAAAATCAACTGGCAGAATATCATTACTGTTAAAGACAGGATTCCTGATATCAGAGAGTTTATAGAGAAAACAAAGAGCTTAATATCAAAATAGAATACCCCGCCCTGCTATGTAATCCATTACACACTCTGGAAGTCTGTTACATAAAATTCTATCGTATTGACGCCGCAACCCCTTAATTGGCAAAGATTTCTTTTTGGTATGGAAGTTGCAGAATTCTTATTAAGTGGTATGGTTTTAATTGCAAAAGAGGATTTTAAAAGGAGTAACGATGTTTAAAACCGCAGCGATAAAGATAATACTTACATTAATACTGACACTGACACTGACCACTTCGCTTTACGCCGCCCCTCAGATGGCTGATTACTGTTACCTTCCTCCATTTGTCACCGACCCGAACACCACGCCTAATGTAATGTTTGTTTATGAGAAAGGCTCTGCTATTGCAAAGCGCGCCTATTCAACTACATACACTCGTGATGCGGCTAACCCCTACTATGGCTTTTTTGATTCAAGGGATAGCAATCTTAATCTTATTTACTATAAATTCGCTGTTGATAATGAAACGAATAAGTATTTCAGCCCAAATTATTTTGAAAAGTCATCCACATGCACTACAGATGCAGGTCTCGCCCGGTATCGATGCATCCCGGGCGATATCCTGAACTGGGCATTGATGACATCTCTTGACCTTTCAAGAAAGGTTCTCGTTGGATTTGGCTGGCCAAAGGCTGTTGTGAGTCAAGGCGCAGGGGATGTCTATACTTATTCAGGTAATTTTAATGGAAGTGCTCCTACACCGATTAGTTACGGGCAGTTTGAGGATGGCAACAACGATGTAACTGTAACTGTTAGCGTTGATACAGACGGGAATGGCACAAATGATTACACATACAGATTCTGCATGTCAAAAGGTAATCCTGAGGCAACGGTAACAGTTAATGGACTGGCAGGACTTGTTGCGCCTTCATGCCCTAATCCCAATACCCCTGCAAAATGTAAAAACGCAGCAAACTGTCTTGGTTCAGGCACGGTTGCAATGAAATTCACAGACGAAGACAGGAAGGGGCTTATACAACAGTACGCTGATAAGAACTCAGACTATGTATATGATTCTGATGCGCCGCGCTTTGGCCTGAGGAGATGGATGACAGGCACAGCGTCTAGCGATAGAGACAGGGATATTCTTTGTGATGAAGCTTCACCTCCCACCTGCTCGTCTACAACCAAGACAACGCTTTTAAAAGAGTATTTAAATGCCTTTTCAAAAGAGCCTGGAATAGACCCGCCTGCAACTCCTACCGCTCCCCTCGGAACTATGATGAAGGACATCATAAATTATTTTAAAGGCAATTCATCTACGTATGAAGATAAAGATAGCGCCTATACGCAGACGCCTTATAAGTGGAGCACTGACCCTGCATATAAATGCAGGAAGACCTTTGCAATCTTTGTGACAACAGGCGCAGATATGACTGGCGGTGCAGCGCTGGATTTAACAGAAGTGGCACCCGCATGCGACAGTCTGACTTATACAGATGAATTCGTAAAAGCTGCCTGCTATGGTTTTAATAAAGACCTCTACGTTGACCCTGTTGCCCCTGAGAAGAAACAAAATATCAGGACTTATGTTGTGCATACAACTTTCTATGGCAGCGGTTCAGGGAATGCAACACAGCTCACATACGCAGCCAAAACAGTCGGCGGCGGTGAATATATATCAGTTGATAATCCGGCCAAGCTTAAATCAAAGATTGAAGAGGCTTTTCTTAACATACTTTCAACATCCGCATCCGCGTCAACAGTTGCAACCCTTACAACCCAGACCAGGGAATCCTCAACGCTTACACAGGCATATTTTTATCCGAAAAGAGAAAACACACCGCTCAGGTGGCTTGGCTATCTCAGGCTCCTCTGGTCTGACTCCGGCGCAAACCTCCGTGAGGACACCCTGAATACAGGCTGGCTGGACCTTAAAAAAGACAATATCCTTTCTTTTTATTATGACCCGGACCTTGTCGCATATAAGGGCAGGACCTTCGCGGTAAAAAATGAATCGCCATACCTTACGATTGACACCTGTGACCCGAGTGAAACATCAAAGGTGACAACAAAACTCAATGACAATATCCTTGCTATCTGGAACGCTCAGGACAAGCTTCTGGCAAGGTCTCCGTCTGACAGGACTATAAAGATAGGACTCGGTGACACCTCCACCGCAGACGGCAAAGCAGGAAAGGTTAGCAGTTCAACCTGCACTGGTTCAGCGCCTTATTCTGGTTTTTGTAGTTTTACAACTTCTCTTGCCTCTACCCTCCAGCCTTTCTGGAACTACACAGGTTCTTGCAATCTTTACTCAAGCCGTTGGTGCGCGCAAGGCTCGGATTGCAATTACTGCACTACGCTTAGGGGGACATATAGTGTTGACAGGGGATGCACCGGAACCGAAGCCAGCGACTGCTATTTCTGCGACGGAAGAAAAACACGAAAATGTTCTACAGCCTTAACCTGTAGTGATGAGACCGGGGGATGTACGGGTATTAATGCAGGCGCTGCATGTGATGATGCAAGTGGTGTCTGCGTTGGTGACTGTTATGAATATAGTGGGACATGTAATACCGGCGGAAGTCTCGTATGTGATGTTGACGGCACAACTGACTGCGCTACTGAGGGGTTAGGCAATGCATGTACAGTGAGCGGGACTGCTGGAACATGCAAGGCAAAATGCACTCTTGATACAACACAACTGTGTTTAAACAACAACGCTGAACCAGATGACAATAACTGTATTAACAGTTACGTTGGCTCTGCCCCTCTAAGCGGATGCGTCACAACCGACACCTGCACCACTGGCGATACCTGCAATGCAGAGTGCGATACTGACAACTGTGCAACACAGGTGATTAAATTTGCCCTTGGTTATGACAGGCCCAAAAATGCGAGTGCTGCAATTACATCTCCGGGCAATGCATTCAGGCTGAGGCATGAGACGATAACAACTGCTGACAATACAACTACGCTTAAGCTCGGCGATATTGTTTATTCAACCCCGAGAATATCACCTAACTCTGCTGTGAACGGATACGATGTTACATATAGCGACGATTCATACAAGAATTTTAAAGGAAGCGCTACAATTACGAACGCAACGCCAATAGTTATTGTTGGCGCCAATGACGGCATGGTTCATGCATTTCAGGTAAGCAAGATTAAAGATCTAAGCCCTGCCGAGGATAATTGCTATGGGGATGCGTCATGCAATGATAAAGGCGCTGTAACAGACGGCTATCAGACAGCAAGGTTTAGTAATGATCCGCCAGATACTGATTCAGCGCCGGACACTGATTGCACCACAGGAGGCTGTATAGGCAAGGAACTCTGGGCGTATATACCGTATAATGCCGTTCCGTACCTCAAGTGGTATTGCGATGAGTCATACTGCCACATACCGATGGTTGACGCCAGGTTCACTGTTGTGGACGCCTCAATAGACTATGATGCGAGCGGGACTGTTGATAGTGGGGATACAGATGCTAAGGCACTTGATGTTAGAACCTGTAATGCTAACGGCACAAACTGTGTATGGAGAAGGCTCCTCATAGGCGCAATGGGAATTGGAGGTAAACAGATAACAGTCGGCTCAAACACATGGAGCTCTTCTGTTTTCGTCCTTGATATTACCGACCCGGCAAGCCCTAAACTTCTGTGGGAAAGACCCTTGCCTGACGGAACTCTCACATCAGGCACGCCTGCTCTTGTGAGACTCGGGGATACAGCTAAAAACGGCACATGGTATTTAGTATTCGGCAGCGGGGCTACAGCTGTTGGAACAAATACAGTAAGTTATAAAAGCAGCAATGCGAGGATTTATGTCTTTGATCTCAGAACAGGGGCACAGCCTACAGGGACAGAGAGCGGGCTTGACATCGGAGCCTCAGGAGTTGCTGTCGGCGATATGATGGCTGTTGACTATGACAGCGATTATCAGGTTGATGCTCTTTACTTCGGCACTTACGGAGGCACAGGCGCATCCCAGACAGGGAAGTTTTACAGGCTGAGGATAAGGGATGGTGATACTGCCGACTCTCCACCTATCCCAAAATATCAGACCACGGTTTCAGACTGGGACATAGAAACCGTAGTTAATGCCGGAAGGCCCATATTTGCCGCTTCTGAGGTAGCGCAGGATGCTGTCGGGACTAAATGGCTTTATTTCGGAACAGGGGTATATCTAAGCCTTGAGCATGTAGCCCCCACTGCCTATTGCAGCGCTGCGACAACCACTGTATGCACTGAAGACTCGGATTGTCCTTCAGGAACTTGTGAGCCGGTAGCTCCGGCAATTAGTTATCTGGAATATCTTTATGGCGTAAAGGAGCCTGATGCTTGCTGGAAGAGCGGAGGCGCCACCTGCACATACGATGATCCTGTTAAATATTTCCTTGATACAAGCAATATCAAATTTACAGGCGCAAAGGCAGTGGAAGCTGGCTGTTTCTGCGCAGGACAGCTTATGAGCACAATTGCCTGTACTTCAACCGGCGACTGCTCAGGCAGCTGCGAAGCCAATAAGGTTTGCAGTAACAATACATCCCAGTCATGCTCGCTTGCCAGTCAATGCCCGACAGGCGGGACTTGTGATGATAACAAGGTAATTCTAAAGGTAAACAATGCGAAGATATCAGGCACAGGAGTGCCGACTACTTCTCCATACAACTGCACAGATAAACTTGATACAGATGCGATTGCTTGTATAGAAAACAATATTAGCGCTGCTGGTTTTAACGGATGCGATGGCGGCACAAAGGCATGCAAGGGCTGGAGACGGGCAATTAAAGGGCAGAAGATGTTC
>CAZHHV010000004.1:5249-35618 GCA_964532335.1 uncultured Nitrospiraceae bacterium | reverse complement strand
AACGATTCCTTTTTATCCTTTACTCCGGTAACATTTATTGTGAGTCAATTCGCCCCCTCCTTTTCTCTAACATCCAGCCCAAAAACTTGATATAATTTGTTTATAACCACGAAAAATTATCAGGAGGATAAGATGAAGAAATCATTTGGCCCGAGGACGCTTATTTACCCTACGCCAGTCTGGGTTATAGGAACTTATGACAAGGCTGGGAAGCCCAATGTCATGACTATTGCATGGGGAGGGATCTGCTGTTCCAAGCCCCCATGCGTTGCGATTTCCATAAGGAAAGCAACCTATACTTACGGAAATATTATTGAGAAAAAAGCATTCACAGTGAATGTTCCGTCCGAGGTATACGCAAAAGAGGCTGATTATTTTGGAATGGTCTCAGGAAAAGACACGGACAAGTTTTCAATTACAGGGCTTACTCCTTTAAATAGCGACATGGTTGACGCCCCTTACGTAAAGGAATTTCCTTTGATTCTGGAGTGCAAGGTAATCAATATCGTAGAAATCGGGCTGCATACCCAGTTTATCGGTGAAATTATTGATGTTAAGGCTGATGAATCTGCGCTTAATGAAAAAGGATTTCCTGATATAGCGAAAGTAAAACCGATTCTTTTTAGTCCTGAGACGCGCGCTTACCACAAAGTCGGCGATTATCTTGGCGAGGCATTTTCTATCGGGAGGGGAACTGCGATTAAAAAATAGGGCCTCTCAGTCTGTAATAATTAACTGAAAGGAGGCATAAAATGGAAGTTCCGAGAATCACGGTTGATGAGCTGAGTGCCCTGTTGTTAAATTCTCGTCTTTAAAAATCCGCCTAATGCCGTATCCACTTTGCGTATGTGATTCTGCAGCCAATCAACAACCGCACGATTGGTGCTCACAACCAAAGACACGCCTGCGCCTTCTCTTTCAAACTGCGTCTTCAGTTCAGAGAAACTTCTCATAAACTGTTTGTGCATAGCCGTATGCGCAGGATATTCAGGATAATCAAATCTCCGCATATATCTTTCTTCGTTGGCAAAATGCGTTACCACATAATCGTCAAGGAATAGTATGGTTTTCTTAACCTCTTCCCTGCCTTTGCCCTCCCTGCAGGCGTCAAGAAGGTTGTTTATTCTGTTAAACAACTCCTTGTGCTGGTTATCAATATCATCTACTCCTGTTGCCAAGTCAATAGTCCATTTTAAAGCCATAATATGCCTCCTCTACAGCCGTAAAAAATTTTACAGGTTTGCCTTAATAAGATTCTTTGTCATTCAGCACCTCATCAACCGTCAGTTTTTGCCTGAAAATCCTGTAGACCCATATCTGATAGGCAATTACGACAGGCACGAAAATAAGAGCCACTATTGTCATTATCTTCAGCGTATAAGGGCTTGAAGAGGAATTGAAAATAGTGAGGCTGTAATTCTTATCAATGTTAGAAGGTATCAGGTTTGGATAAAGCCCTATCACGCCTGTAAATGTAACTGTCAAAATGGCCAGGCACGAAGAATAAAATGCTTTGAGATACGCGCCCTTTCTTGCAAATATCTTTATGCCTAAAAGAGCTAAAACCGCTGCCGCAGGTACGGCAAACCAGACAGGATTTTCAACGTAGTTTGTATATAGATCCGTTGCAAATGCAGTATGTATCAGGAATAGCACTGCAACAACCAGCAGCACATACCACGCCTTATCTGTAACGGAAGAAGCGCGTTTGCTGAGTTCGCCGTTTGTCTTTACTGTGAGCCACAAAGAACCATGTACGAGGAATAACAGAACAAAGAGAAGCCCTGTTAAAATTCCGTATGGATTCAGCAATGTAAATAGAGTGCCGTGATACCCGGTTGCATCCATAGGTATCCCCTGAAAGATATTTCCAAAGGCAACACCGAACAACAAAGCAGGCAGGAAACTTCCGAGGAAAAGAGCAATATCCCAGCCCTTTCTCCAACCGTCGCTGTCAACCTTACCCCTGAACTCAAGGGCTATGCCTCTGAAAATTAACGCAAACAGTATAAGCAGCAGGGCCGAATATAGATAGCTGAACATCAAGGCATATGTTGTCGGGAATGCGGCAAATGTGGCACCGCCTGCGGTAACAAGCCAGACCTCGTTTCCATCCCATACAGGGCCTATGGCCCTGATTATAGTTTTCTTTTCTCCCTCAGTTTTCCCAATAAAATTGTGCAGTATTCCAACTCCAAAATCAAAGCCGTCCGCCATGAAGTAGACCGCCCATAGCACTCCCCATAAAATAAACCATATTACCTGAAATTCCATTTTACACCTCCCGATGTGATTTGATTATTGCTGAAAGGTCATCGTCAGGGCCTTTCTTTGAATATTTTGCAAGAAGATATACATCTATAAAACCCAGCATCCCGTAAAACACCGTAAAGCCTATGAGAGAGGTCCAGACCTGCGCTGCGGTAACAGACTTAGAAACAGCATCTGATGTCCTTAGAACTCCATATACAATCCACGGCTGTCTGCCGACCTCTGCAACAAGCCATCCAAGCTGAGCTGCTATATAGGGCAAGGGTAATGCGTAAAGCATGATTCGGAGGAATAAAGGATTTGATTCGAGCCTATCCCTCTTGGAGATAACATAACCTGCCAGAGCAAGAAGCATGAATAACATTCCGAGAGCCGCCATGCCTCTAAAACTTAAAAACGTTGCAAGTACGGGCGGCCGGTCTTCTTTTGAAAATTCCTTGAGCCCCTTTATCTCTGCGTCGCCGTCATGGAATGCGAGAAGGCTCAGCAGTTTGGGAATCCCCAACTCAGAAACGGTATTCCGCTCATTTTTTACGTCAGGGATAACAAGAAAATTATAAGGAACTGCCTTTTGCGTATCCCATACCGATTCCATTGCGGCAAACTTTGTCGGCTGTGTCTTGGCGACCATAGCTGCATGGAAATCCCCTACAATGAATACCAGAAAAGAGCTCATCAGTCCAAAGGCGGCAGCCATTTTGAAAGATCTCTTAAAAAATGCTGTATTCGTTTTTTTCAGCAGATGATACGCTGATATTCCCATCACAAAGAATGCAGCCACGACGTATCCTGAAAGCAGGGTGTGCGAGAATTTAAGCCAGCCATAAGGGTTTGTTAACATTGCGCCAAAATCAACCATCTCAGCCCTGTTGTTTCTTAATACATAACCTACAGGTTTCTGCATCCAGCCGTTTGCAAGAAGTATCCACAATGCCGAAAGATTCGTTGCAATTGCAACAAGCCATATAGAAAGCGCATGGACTCTTTTTGATACCTTGTTCCAGCCGAAAACCCATAACCCAATAAACGTGGATTCCAGAAAAAAGGCAACTGTTGCCTCGATTGCCAGCGGAGCGCCAAAAATGTCTCCGACATACTTAGAGTATTCGGCCCAGTTCATCCCGAACTGAAACTCCATTGTGATTCCCGTTACGATACCGAGGGCAAAATTAATTAAAAACAATTTCCCCCAGAACTTAGTCATCTTCAGATACATTGCATCATTCGTCCTGACATAACGGCTCTCCATATATGCAATCAGTATGGAAAGCCCGAGCGTCAAAGGCACGAATATGAAATGGAATGCTGCCGTGACGGCAAACTGCAGCCTGCTTAGTGTTAACGCATCCATAAATATATCCTCCTTTTTTACCCCGATAGAGACTGTGCCCCTAACGGTGTTTACTGCTCAAGCATTTTTATGCTTTGAGCAAATTCTACTGCTGCTTAGCAAGTTTTGCAAAATTTTGTTCCCTCAATTCCTGTTCGACTTTTTTCCTTATCTTTACCCAAACAGGATGGATGGCGCATCTGCTGCTGAGCTTGCACATCCTTCTGTCAACCGCACATATATTTGCGGCAGACGGCCCCTGAATGGCTTCGATAACCTCAAGCAGATTAATATCGCGCGGTTTTTTGGCAAGCTGGAACCCGCCTTTCACGCCGCGCGTTGAAACTGCGATTCCTGCCTTCATAAGTCCCTGAAGAATTTTGGCAAGAAAACTCTTCGGCACATATATTGCCGCAGATATCTCCTCAACGCTCACTGCCTTATCTTTGTTCCCTGACAGATAAAGCACGCAGCGCACTGCGTAATCTGCCTTTCTCGTCACATACATTGCTTATTTTCCTCCGGAGGCGGAGCCGCCCTTGGCGGAAAAGAATCTCTCAATGAGCCCTTCAATCATCTTTGCATGCCTTGCCTCATCCCTCGAAGATTCGTCAAAAAAGTCATGCGCCTCGTCAATGTTTATTTCTTTTGCCTTGACGGCAGCTTCTCTTTTGCCCTTGTTAGCGCCTATCTCGCCGTTAAGCATCTTCTCAAGATTTTCTTTTGTGCTTTCCGATATTAGGCCATTAAGCTCCGCAAAGCGAGCCGCATGGTCAGCCTCTTCCCACGCAATTCGCTTCAAAGCCTCAGCTATTTCAGGA
The DNA here is from genome assembly GCA_964532335.1 of uncultured Nitrospiraceae bacterium. Taxonomy (GTDB): domain Bacteria; phylum Nitrospirota; class Thermodesulfovibrionia; order Thermodesulfovibrionales; family UBA1546; genus UBA1546. The sequence goes on along the minus strand of CAZHHV010000004.1, from coordinate 31,196 downwards.
TAACCTTCCCTCTGAGCCTGCCTGGCCATAGCAAGGTAAAGTCCGGTCTCGGCGGCCTCGCCTCTGAAATTAGCAGTGACTGCGTCCTCCACACCAGTACCTTTGGTTATACCCAGTTTGTTTGCATTTATAAGTTCCATTTAATGCCTTCCTTTCTAAACAAGATTATTTTAGTCCTGTTTTAACATATCAGGAATTGTTTGTCAAGGATTTTTTTAAAGGGGACATAGAATCTGCTCCGGTCAGGACACGGCTCCGGCATAGAAAGCTCATCAGCATCTCAAAATATATGCTAAAATAAAGAATGAAGTTTCACGATATACACGAGGAATGCGGAGTCTTCGGGGTTTACGGACATTCCGAGGCATCAAACCTTGCATATCTCGGCTTATACGCGCTACAGCACAGGGGGCAGGAAGGCGCAGGCATTTGTTCATCTGACGGCAGGCATCTTCATCTTGATAAATCAATGGGGCTTGTTGCCGACATCTTCAGCGAAAAGCGCCTGAAAAAACTCCCCGGTCATATCGCGATAGGCCATAACCGTTATTCAACAGCAGGCAGCAGTATTCTTAAAAACGTCCAGCCGATACTGGCAAATTTTGCCTTGGGGCCATTGGCCATAGCTCACAACGGCAATCTTGTGAATGCCGCAGAAATAAGAGAAGAGCTTGAAAAAGAAGGCGCAATATTTCAGTCAACATCAGACAGCGAAGTTATAGTGCACCTCATAGCGCATTCAAAGACCGGAGACTTTTACGAAAGGGTAATTGAGGCGTTAAGGCAGGTCAGCGGCGCATTCAGCCTTCTGATACTGAGGGAAAGAGAACTCATTGCTGTGAGAGACCCGTATGGTGTAAGGCCCCTGAGCCTCGGACAGGTTGACGGCGCATACGTCGTAGCATCAGAGACATGCGCTCTTGATCTTATCGGCGCAACATATATCCGCGATGTAGAGCCCGGAGAACTCCTTATCATCAATGAGAACGGCTTACAGTCAATGAAACCGCTGGTTGCTCCGAGACAGGCATCCTGCATATTTGAATTTATATACTTTTCGCGTCCTGACAGCTATATCTTCGGCGAGAAAAATGTTAATGAGATGAGAAAGAAATTCGGAGCCCAGCTTGCAAGGGAATCAGGCGTTGACGCTGACCTTGTGATTGCAGTGCCTGATTCAGGCGTGCCTGCCGCAATAGGATTTGCGGAAGAAAGCAAACTTCCATTTGATTTCGGCCTCATAAGAAACCATTACATCGGCAGGACCTTCATAGAGCCGAAACAGAGCATAAGGCACTTCGGAGTTAAGATAAAACTCAATCCCGTAAGAAAACTTCTTGAAGGCAAAAGGGTGCTAGTAATAGATGACTCTATTGTCAGAGGAACAACAAGCAAAAAGATAGTGAAGATGCTTAGAGAGGGCGGCGCAAAAGAGGTTCATATGCGAATAAGCTCTCCGCCGACAATAGGGCCGTGTTTTTATGGCATTGACACACCTACAAGGCAGGAGCTTATTGCATCCTCACATAGCGTTGAAGAGATAAGAAAATTCATAACTGCCGACACGCTTGCCTATCTGAGCCTTGAAGGACTGAAGAACATTGTCCCTGAATCACATAACTTCTGCACGGCATGCTTTGATGACAACTATCCGATAAGCTTCCCGGGCGAGCGCCTGGCGCAAATGGAGCTTTTTCTTAAGTAATTCCCCTCGCACCACTGCCTTGCATTCTGAAATAACCTGAGCCACGGCGATGCCTTTAGTTCTTTTTCCCATTCTTCTGGCATCCACGCCCAGTTCCATTTGAGGAAGGTCCTTTCAGGATGAGGCATTATTGCAAGGTGTCTTCCGTCAGGAGTGCATAAAGCGGCTATTCCATTAACAGAGCCGTTCGGATTGAAGGGATAACTCTCCGTGATTTTCCCCTTATCGTCAACATATCTTACAGGCGCAAGGTTTTGCTTTATTACCTTATCAAGAGTATCTTCTTTCGGGAAATAAGCCCTTCCCTCTCCATGTGCAACCCAAATTCCGAGAGTAGAGCCTTCCATTCCCTTAAGCATAATTGAAGGACTCGGGAATATTTTCACTGTGGAAAATCGCGACTCAAATCTTCCTGAGACATTATGGATAAACCTCGGCTGGTATTTGTCTTCTATCCCCTGCCATGGAACCCAACCGAGCAATGCTGCAAGCTGACATCCGTTACATACGCTAAGACTGAATGAGTCAGGCCTGTTGTAAAATTTCTGAAACTGTTCGTAAATCTCTTTATTGAACTTTATAACACCTGCCCATCCCTTTGCGGAATCAAGGACATCTGCATAGCTGAATCCGCCTACAAATGCAATGCCTCTGAAGCTGTCAAGATTCACCTTTCCTTCAAGGAAATCAGTCATTGTGGTATCCCACACATCAAACCCCGCCTGATAGAAAGCTGACGTCATCTCCCTGTCACTGTTGCTTCCTTCTTCGCGGACTATTGCAACAGAGGGCTTGCCTGCCTTTTTCATAATCTCAGGAGAAGTCTGTTCAGGAGTGAATGAGAGATTGAAATTGTATCCTTTTCTGTCAAAAATAACCTTTTTCTCCTCATCTGCACAGTCAGGATTCATCTGAAGCCTTTCCAATTGATAACTCGTCTCTTCCCATATATTCCTTAGAACCCTCATATCTTCATCTAAAACAGTAATGCGTGATGCGTGATGCGTGATGAGATTTATTTTAATTCTTTTTTCTGATATGGTTTTGCCAATAATGTGATACGGGACATCAGAGTTTTTCAGAAGTGATATTATCTCCTCTTCTTTTTCAGGCAGATATTCCACCACAAGCCCCAGCTCTTCGGAGAACAGGAGTGCTAATATTTCATCTGGAAATCCTTTTATGTTGTCATTGCGAGCCGAAGGCGTGGCAATCTGACACGAAGTGTCATTCCGACTTGTTCGGAATCCTTCTTTAAAGATAGATTCTGGACAAGCCAGAATGAAATTTTTATTGTCCTTTATTTCTCCTTGGGACATTTGTGTTTCATTTCCTGACTCCAAACTTATCTCCACCCCGCAATTCCCTGAAAATGCCATCTCAAGAATTGTTGTGATTAATCCTCCGTCGCTCCTGTCATGGCCTGAAAGTATCAGGTCTTTTGATATGAGTTCCTGAACTGCGTTGAATGCCTTCTTCAATAATTTCGGGTCATCAACATCAGGCGATTCATTGCCAATTTGGTTATAAACCTGTGCTAATGATGTTCCGCCGAGCCTGTTTTTGCCGTTACCTAAATCTATAAAGAGCAGTTTGCTTTTACCGGGCTCTTTAATATCAGGCGTTATTACCTTTGTAATATCGGGGCAGGTGACGTATGCTGATATTACCAGTGACCCGGGCGACTTGACAATCTCTGTAAATCCCCCCATCCCCCCTTTAACAAAGGGGGGCAAGGGGGGATTTATGTTTACCTCCGTCCGTAAATCTGGGACAGTCCCCTTCTCTATTTGACTGCTGACTGCTGACTGCTGACCGCTTTTTACAACTGCAGCCATTGAAAGGCTGTCTTTTCCGCCGTCAATTGCAATGCCGAGTTCAAGCATTATATCTCGCACTGCAACTGCCGCATCATAAAGCCTTGCGCCTTCTCCCTGAAGTTTTGCCGCCCACATCCAGTTTCCCGAACATTTGATATCTTCAAGAGTGCTTATCTTTGCCCAGACAATATTCGTTAATGCTTCCCCTACCGAAAGCCGCGCAGTAGCAGATGGATTGATGAGCGTCTTTATTGGCTGCTCGCCTATGGAAATCGCTGCGCCCGTGAGTCCGAAATGACTTTGGGCAATTACAGCGACGTCAGATACTGTAAGATGCAAAGGCCCTGCGCACTGCTGTCTTGCAATGAGCCCTGTAACGCTTCTGTCAACCTTGTTTGTGAGAAACCTCTTTGAGCCGACTGATACAAGCCTCAAAACCCTGTCAAGAGCATCTCGAACAGTAATAACCCCTTCACCCTCTTGTAGCAAAGTAATCCCCTCTAACCCCCCTTTAGTAAAGGGGGGAAGGGGGGATTTGTCAGTGGGATATTGTGGGATTTTTAAGGGGTTAAGTTTCGGCTGAACCCTTTCAAGTTTGAATGTCTTCTGAGGCATGTCGCCAAGGATTTTTTCAAGGTCCAGATTTACAGGCGTGCTTCCGTCATTTTCATCATGAAGCACAATGTATCCGTCGCCTGTAATCTGTCCTATAAATGAAAATGGAACCTTTTCCCTCTTGCAGAGATTTTCAAATATATCTGCCTTATCAGGTTTGATTAGAAGCGCATTCTGCTCCTGATATTCTGCTCCCCATATTTCAAGCACTGAGAGTGTGTTGTCTCCAACCTGAATCTTTCTTATCTCAATCTTTGCTCCCGCAGGATAGATTATCTCTTTCACAACATTGCAGTTTCCGCCTGCTCCCTGATCGTGAATGCTTATTATGGGATTATCACTGCCAAACTCAACGCATGCCCTAATCACCCTGTTGAGTTTCTGCTCCATCTCGGCATCACCGCGCTGGACAGCATTGAAGTCAAGCTCTGCAATGTTTTCTCCCTGAATCATGCTTGAGGCAGCGCCTCCTCCCATTCCAATCCTGTATGCAGGCCCGCCTATCTTTGTTACAAGCATTCCCTTTTCAGGGTGCCCCTTTTCAATATGCCTTGCGTCCATCTGGCCGATTCCGGCAGTGAACATTATCGGCTTAATCCATTCCCTTCTTTCACCGTCAGCAAGCCTCATGCCGAATGACCGCGTAAAGCCCTGAATAACAGGCTCGCCGAATTTGTTGCCGTAATCAGATGCGCCGTTGCTTGCCTCAATCTCTATCTGTAAAGGCGATGCGAGGTTGTTCGGATATTCAAATGATTCATCTTCCCATGGGAGTTTATATCCGGGAATTCTGAGATTCCCAACGCAGTACGCTGCTGTGCCTGCTATAACATGGGCGCCTTTTCCTGTTGCCTGAACATCCCTTATCCTTCCGCCTGTTCCTGTTTCAGCGCCCGGAAACGGCGCAACACCGCTCGGAAAGTTATGTGTCTCTGCCGTAAAGATTACGTGATATTTAAGGTTTGCCTCTTTGAATCTTGAATGCCTTCCGACATTTTGAGGGATAATCGTTTTAATCTCATATCCCTTAATGCCGCTTGAATTGTCCTTGAATGCAATCACGCTGTTATTGGGATTTGCCTTTAATGGCTTCTTTATAATCTGCATCAGGTTTTCAGGAATCTCTTTTCCATCTACGATTAATTTCCCTCTGAAAAACCAGTGCCGTGAATGTTCGCTGTTTGACTGGCTTAAATCAAAGCATTCAACATTTGTCGGATTGCGTTTAAGGTCTTTTACAAATAGGTTGTAGTAATATTCTATGTCCCAGTCATCAAGCCCAAGTCCCATTTCTGTGTTAATTTTTTTCAATGCTGAATGCCCTTCTTCAATTAGTGGCACTGTATAAGCAGGCTCAGGCTTAATCCCTGTCTCAAATGTCTCAAGCGTCTTTGGATAAGGACACTCAGTCATACGATCGTGAACCAAAGAAAGGAAGGATTCGAGGGTTCGAGGGTTCGAGGGTTCGAGGGTTTGGGTTTTTTCTTCTTGACCCTTTGACCCTTTGACCCTTTGACCCTTTATTAATTTATAACGTCTCGACCTCTCAATCCTCGTAATTTTCTTTAATCCGCATGCATGGCATACAGAAACAGCATTCGTTGACCATGCTGTTGTGAAGTTCATGCGGGGGCCGACCTCGACAAGAGAGTGATGAGTGATGAGTGACGAGTGACGAGTTAAAAAACTTTCTCCTGAAAAATTCTCCGGCTCGAATGTCTCTGTTAGAAGCCATCGGAGGATATTCAGTTCTTCACTTGTCAGCGGGGCAGTTGCCTCTATATTGAAGCAGTGCTCTGTCTCTATATCATTAATATCAGATGCAACGCACTGTCTGACAATCGGAAGAAGGCTCTTCTTCTTTGTCTCAGAAAGCGCCGGTTTTCGGTAGAAATGCAGCAACCCCATAGCATTGAATTATAACATGGGATAAAAAGCTTTTTGGCTGCTTTTTAAACTCTGAGACTTTGATGCTCTGTCTCCTCGGCGACTCGCCTGAGGCGAGACACTTTTACGCTTTGAACACTATTGCATTCGGTCTTGCCTTTTTTGAGCAGGAGGGATAAGATAAGAAAAAATTTGAGGATTTCTGAAAATATGATTATTTCTCAGGCATCCTCATCAACGCCTTTGCCTTATTTAGACATTCACGGCATTCACTGAAAAAGGAGTGATTATGGCAAAGCACACAGTATCAATCGACGAAGACACGCGTCAGAGGATCCACACATTGCCAAGGGGCATAAACTTCTCAGCCTTCATGCGAAAGGCGATCAATATCTTTGTTGAGGAGCTTGAGAAAAACCCTGATCTGGAGCCTGAAAATTTCATCATCACCTGCACTGCACGGAAAGATACATCAGATAAAAAAAGAAGATAAGGGCAGCAGGAACATTAAGTAAGATTATGCGGTCAAAGAATAACTCGCAGGAGAGCACTTTATGGATGGGACCAGGCGCGCAGATATAAAACGTGGATTACGTGTTGCAATCGTGCTGAAAAATGACCAGCAGACAGGGAAACTCACCGAAGGGATTGTAAGGGATATTTTAACTAATTCACCCTCACATCCGCATGGAATCAAAGTTCGTCTTGAAAGCGGAGGAATAGGCCGCGTAAAAACGATAGTTGCTTAAACTGTTCTGACCCTTTGATGCTCTGACACTGTTGAATGCGCTTTTGCCTTTTTTGAGGGGGGAGGGATAAGGCTTGAGAATAGGATATGTTTCTAATAAAAATTAAGTATGGTGTCCCCGGAATCAAATTAAGCATGGTATCCCCGGAATACGGAATATGGAATCCCCGGAATCTGTTATGATAATAGAAACGGAAGACTTTTCAGAAGAATTAGTGGATTATATGCTCAAATAGTAGTCGTTGAGATGAGAAAGAAACAAATTTTTATAGCAGCCATTGTTGGTTTAATAACCTTCCTTGTCTATCTTCCAGCCCTTCAGAATGGGTTTGTGAACTGGGATGATAATAAATATGTAACTGAAAATCCTCATATACAATCACTAAATTTAAGACTTCTTAAATGGGCATTTTTTGAATTTTACTTCTCAAACTGGCACCCAATCACAAATATCTCATATGCAGTAGATTATGCAATATGGGGATTGAATCCCTTTGGTTATCATCTTGCAAACAACATCTTCCATTCATTAAATACATTCCTCGTTGTTCTTTTATCAATGCAGATTTTGACTGTAACAGGAAGGCTATCAGATAAGGCTATATTAATGGCATCTGCAATCACAGGGCTTTTGTTTGGCATCCATCCAATTCATGTGGAGTCCGTTGCATGGGTTTCAGAGAGAAAGGATGTATTGTGTGCATTCTTCTTTCTTTTAAGTCTGATGTCATATATAAGATATGCTGTCAATCTTTTAACCCCCTCTTTCCCCCTTAAGTTAAGGGGGATGAAAGGGGGTTATCTCCTCTCCCTCATCTTCTTCATCCTTGCCCTAATGAGCAAGCCAATGGCGGTTACATTGCCTGTTGTAATGCTGATTTTAGACTGGTATCCTCTTGGAAGGCTTAAAAGAGGTAATGTAAAAGCTGTATTTATTGAAAAGCTGCCATTTTTTGCACTAAGTCTTGCATCGTCAGTGATAACGATTCTTGCTCAGGGAGAAGCCATTGTATCTGAGGAATATGTGCCTTTTTTAAGAAGGATTATATACAGCGGCAACGCCCTTTTGTTTTATCTTTATAAATTCTTTTTCCCGGATGTGTTGCTGCCGTTTTATCCACATCCCAAAAATATTTTCTCTCTGTATCACAGCCACTTTTTGCTCGCTTTAACAATTACCGTAATAACAATCTTCAGCATCCTGTATAAAAACAAAAAGATACTAATCGTTATTTTAGGTTGCTATTTTGTAACACTGCTGCCAGTTTTAGGGATCATTCAAGTTGGAATGCAGGCAGCAGCAGACAGATATGCCTATTTGCCGAGCATCAGTATATTCTTATTTCTGGGGGCATCCATCGGTTATTTCTATATTAGAGGCAAAAAAAATGTAAGAATATTTCTCGTCATTTTTTCTGTATCTTTACTTGTCCTGCTGGGATACAAAACCGGAAAACAAATCCATATATGGAAGGATAGCATTACATTGTGGAGACATGCGATAACGGAATTGCCAGCAAGACCGGAAACCTATTATACCTCTGCAGAGCTGTATAATAACCTCGGTGCAGCATATATGGAGCATAAAACTGATAACAAAATGCTGGACATGGCAATTCAGGCATACAGGACTGCTATAGAACTGAAACCAGATTATTCCAAGCCTTTTTATAATATTGGAATTATCTATTCCTTGAAGGGACAATTGGAGACGGCTGTACAGACTTATAAAATGGTCTTATTGATGGATCCTGATTATGCAGCTGTATATCTTAGCCTCGGGGATGTGTATTTTAAAATGGGGTTGATTGATAAGGCAATAGAGCATTTTCAGATTGCTATACGATTAAAGCCTGACCTTACAGATGCATATAATAATCTTGGAATTATATATATAGAGACAGGAATGATAGATAAAGCTATTGGCGACTTTCAAACTGCCTTAAAGATAAATCCTAATCATGCTGATGTCCACTTTAACATCGCTTTAGCTTATGAGAAAAAAGGCATGATGGGTGAGGCTGCAAGACACTATCAGGAAGTCATAAGGCTTAATCCAGAGGATGAAGCAGCAAGGAATAACTTAAACAGGATATTGCAGGGTAAAAGGTAAATATTATTTTGGCGGTATATCTTGATTAATGGGAAAAAAATTATAGTTGTCATGCCTGCATATAATGCTGAAAAGACATTAAGACAGACATATGCAGAATTGCCTCATGAGTATGTGGATGAAGTCATCCTTGTTGATGACGCCTCTCGGGACAGAACAGCAGAAGTGGCAAATGAACTGGGCATAAAGACCATTATTCATACAGAAAATAAGGGATATGGCGCAAATCAGAAGACCTGTTATCGCACAGCATTAAATTTGGGCGCAGATGTAATAGTTATGGTTCACCCTGACTATCAGTATTCACCCCGCCTTGTAACTGCCATGTCATCCATGATTACATCAGGGCATTATGATGTAGTTTTAGGTTCAAGGATACTTGGCGGGCAGGCATTAAAAGGCAGAATGCCCCTCTATAAATACATAGCTAACAGGTTTCTTACTTTTATTGAAAATATGGTGCTTAAAGTTAAACTTTCTGAATACCATACAGGTTTTCGCGCCTTTAGCCGTAAAGTTCTTGAAACGCTTCCACTTGAGGAAAACTCAGATGATTTTGTTTTTGACAATGAAATACTTGCACAGGCAATCTTTTTTAATTTTAGAATTGGTGAAATAACTTGTCCAACAAGATACTTTGAGGATGCGTCTTCAATAAATTTCAAAAGGAGCGTTAAATATGGATTTGGCGTTCTTGCAACTTCGTTGAAATTTCTTCTGCACAAGCTCAAGATAAGGGAATATCTGATATTCAATCCAAAGGGGAAGAGGCTTGGGGGCGCATGAGACCCTCCTGCAATATATGCGGCAAGGGATTGGAGCAAAAAATCCTGAAAGGCGTCAAAAGCAATGGCGATTATTATGACCTTTTCTTTTGCGATTATTGCATGACTGGTGTAACAAACCCGATGCCTGAGCCAGATGAAGCGCTTTCCTTATATTCATCAGAGAATTACAGAACAGGCACAGGGACTCGTTTTAGTCCTTTTATAGAGTTTTTCATCTATGTTTTCAGGCTTAAAAGAAAAAGGGATATAAAGAGGCATGTTAAAAGAGGGAGTATTCTTGATATAGGCTGCGGAAGGGGACTTTTCCTTCGCATTATGAAAAGGGACGGATGGAATGCAGCTGGCGTAGAGGCAAATGAAGAAATAGCATCTTGCGCCTCTGAAATGTATGGATTGAATGTAGCAGCAGGAGATATTTCAAACTGGAATTTCCCTAATGAAAGTTTTGATGTAATAACAATCAACCATGTCCTTGAGCATGTTTTTAAACCTGCTGAATATATTAAAAAGTGCAGGGAATTGTTAAAAAAAGGAGGGCTTCTTTTTATAGCTGTTCCTAATATATCAAGCCTTCAGGCAGTGGTTGGCAAGGAGTTGTGGTTTCATCTTGATGTGCCATATCATATAAATCATTTTTCCACAGCAGGATTATTGAAGCTGTTAAAAGACAACTCATTTAAGATATTGGGCGTAAGACATTTTAATCTTGAATACAATCCTTTCGGCTGGCTGCAGACCCTTCTTAATCTTTCAGGCATTGGGAAAAACTTTTTTTACAATCTTTTGAAAAATCAAAAAATCAGAAAAGATAGTTTAAAAACAAGGAAAGGCAAAATCCTTTTGACGCTTGCATTGCTGCCGCTGTTTATCCCTATTTCCTTTATTCTGTCAGCCTCTGAATCCATTTTAAAAAGAGGAGGGACCATAGAGGTCTTTGCGATTAACGAATAAATTTTTTATGGGATTTCTGGGGACACCATTGACGATTTCTGGTGGGACTGGATTTCCGCAGTATTTCCGGGGACACCATACTTAATTTTCCCCCCGTCTCCATAGAAAGGTGTAAGTCAATCCTTCAATTAACAGGAAACATCTTTTAAAGACCTTCCGCGCCTTTTTGACTGTGCATAACTCTTTATTTTCCGGCAGCAATAATTAAGATAATCGCGTTCACTTCCCACATTCCCTCAGCAACAATTAAAAAGTTCAAAATTACAGAAGTGCCATAGCGCAGAAGTCAAAAGTTCAGGCGTACAAAGAAATAGTTCGAGGGTTAGGTCTTTAATTTTGCTGTTCAGAGTTATCTTTTCCCTAAGTGAAACCTTTCAGGCAGCAAAAGTCCATAGTGCATTAGTGCAAAAGCGAAGGAGTTCTCCACGGGCGACTCTTCGCTGACGCTGCGAAAAAACCAACCGCCTTACGGCTCGAATCTGAGAATATTAAGGGGATGGAGATTATCCAAACACCCTCTTGAAAATATAATCCACATTCTTGAGGTAATATTTAAGGTCAAAGATTTTTGCTATCTCTTTTGAAGAGAGGTATTTTTTGACGTCTCTATCTTTTAACAATAATTTTTTGAATTCAATCCCCTTCTTCCAGCTCTGCATAGCATTCCTCTGGACAATCTCATATGCATCCTCGCGGCTCATTCCCTTGCCCGTTAATGCAAGGAGAACTCTCTGGGAATTATAGAGGCCATAACTGCGATTCATATTTTTAAGCATCCTGTCAGGATATACATGAAGTCCTTCAAGGATCCCCTTTAATCTGTTAAGCATATAATCAACAAGTATTGTGCTGTCTGGAATAATCACCCGCTCAACAGAAGAATGTGAGATATCGCGCTCATGCCATAAGGCAATGTTTTCAAGCCCTGCCATTGCATTTGAACGGACAAGCCTTGCAAGCCCTGAGAGGTTCTCGCATCCGACAGGGTTCCTCTTATGAGGCATTGCCGATGAACCCTTCTGCCCTTTTGTAAACGGCTCCTCTGCCTCAAGCACCTCTGTCCTCTGGAGATGTCTTATCTCAATAGAGATTTTTTCTATTGACCCTGCAATGAGCGAAAGTGTTGTGAGGTACTCTGCATGCCTGTCTCTCTGAACAACCTGAGTTGCAACAGGTTCGGGTTTTAGTCCGAGTTTTTTACATACCTTCTCTTCTATCTTTGGAGTGATATTTGAGAATGTGCCGACAGCTCCGGAAAACTTGCCTATGCTTATCACATCCTTAGCCCTTTTCATCCGAACGATGTTCCTCTTCATTTCCTCATACCAGAGGGCAAATTTAAGTCCAAAAGTCATTGGCTCTGCATGGACTCCGTGGCTTCTTCCTATAGCAGGAGTGTTTTTATATTTGTATGCCTGTTTTTTAAGTACAGACATCAGTTCCTTTATGTCTTTAAGAATAATGTCTGCCGCCTCTTTCATAAGAAGCGAGAGAGCTGTATCAACAACATCAGATGATGTAAGCCCTTTGTGGATGAACCTTGACTCATGACCTACATTTTCTGCGACTGATGTGAGGAATGCAATAACATCGTGTTTAACAACACCTTCTATTTCATCAATTCTTTTTACATCGAACTTTGCCTTTTTCTTTATTTTTACGACTGCATCAACAGGTATCTCTGCAAGCTCTGCCCATGCCTCGCAAACAGCAATCTCGACATCAAGCCATTTCTGGAACCTGCTCTCAGGCTCCCAAAGTTTTCCCATCACAGGCCTTGTATAACGCAGTATCATAATTATCTCCTTCTATTAAAAATTACATAAAAGAATGTCATATTCTACTCTTACAATCTCAAATTTTTCCATCATTAATAACAACATAATTCCGGCTCATTGCGCTTTTTTCTGCTGAGATTTTGTTCCCTTGGCAATTTTGTCCAGAATGCCGTTTATAAATGCCGCTGACTCGGATGTTGAATATCTCTTCGCAATTTCTATTGCCTCATTTATCGTTACCGCTGCCGGAATATCTTTGCGGTGCAGGAGTTCATAGACGGCAAACCTTAATATGTTCCTGTCAACAGCAGCCATCCTCTGGATTACCCAATGTTCGGCTGACTTGTCAATTGCCGAGTCTATTTCATCGAGGTCAGAAAGAGTGCCTTTGATAAGCTCTGTTGCAAATTTTTTGACTTCAGCGTCTTTTTCTTTGTCAGCCCAGAACTGCTTAAGGCTTCTGCTTATGTCGCTTTTATTCCCGAAATCAGATTGAAAGAGAAACTGAAGGACATACTCCCTTGCCTTGCGACGTTTCATAATTTAGCTTTCAGCAAACAGCACTCAGCAGTCAGCAGAAAAATACTGTCAGAATTTCTTATAGCTGAATGCTGTTCGCTGAAAGCTGTCATTAGAGCTTCTTTATAAGCTGCGCCATTTCTATGGCTGTTATTGCTGCATCCCATCCCTTATTCCCGCTCTTTGTTCCGGCCCTTTCAACTGCCTGTTCGATTGTATCGGATGTGATGACTCCGAAAGCAATCGGAACTCCTGTTTCCATCGATGCTGCAGCAACGCCCTTTGACACCTCAGCCGCAACATACTCAAAATGAGGGGTTGCGCCCCTGATGACTGTGCCGAGGCATATCACCGCATTATATGTTCCTTTTGATGCAAGTTTTCTTGCAATTAGAGGAATCTCAAATGAGCCCGGCACCCTTGCAATATCTATGTCTTCCTCCTTTGCTCCATGTCTCAACAGCGCATCCTTTGCTCCGTCAAGGAGTTTGCTCGTGATAAAGTCATTGAACCTGCTTACAACTATCGCAAACTTTAATCCCTTTGCCTGAAGTTCGCCTTCTAATCTTTTCATAAAACCTCCCATCATCTCAAATTAGATGCAACTATTATATACTTTAGAAGACAATATTGTGAAGAAACAAATATGAATATCTATATAGCGGGAGGGAATTGTCTTTGAGCGGATTTTGCCGTGATGATATTCGCGCCATTAAATTTCTCCATCCCAAGGGGGGAGAGAGGAACAGATAAATGTCAAATCATTTTTTTGTCATTCCCGCTCGTCGGGAATCCTTCTTGCTTCTTTATGTCATGCTGGCTTGTCCAGCATCCCTCTTTACGCTTCCTGACAATTAGGAAGGATTCCGAACAAGTCGGAATGACGGACAAGCCAGAATGACATAAATAAAAACAATGCCATCCTGCTGGGTATGATAGAACCTTGGATATTAATTGGACAATCTTATAGAATATAAAAAACAGGAGATATAATATGCCTCTCAGAAAATGGATAAAGAGCGCGGACTTTGCAATAGAAGGTATACTCCATGCTGCCAGAACGCAGAGGCATCTGAGGTATCACTTCTACAGCGCTGCCACAGTTCTTCTTGTAAGTTATATCCTTGGCGTTTCACGAATAGAATTTATGATAATCTCGCTCTCTGTGATAGCGGTGCTTCTCTCGGAGATGTTTAATACAGCGATAGAGGCGATAGTTGACATCATATCTCCTAACCACAGCGAAAAGGCGCGTATAGTAAAAGATATAGCTGCGGGCGCGGTATTCATAACTGCATTCGGAGCCGCGGTTGTCGGATACATAGTCTTATCCCCTTACATCCGTGATATTTTCTATAAAGGGCTCTACATCGCAAAACATTCAAGAGAAGAGATTGCTATTCTCTCATTTATAATAGTCCTTATCCTTGTTGTAATAACAAAAGTGTATTTCGGGAAGGGGCATCCGCTGCGCGGCGGTATGCCAAGCGGACATGCCGCGCTCGCATTTTCAGCCTGGATAGCCGTAACATTCATAGCAGAGAACTTTACCGCCTCCCTGCTGTCTTTTATTCTCGCTGTAATAATCGCTCAGGGCAGGGTTACAACAAAGGTTCACACGTGGTGGGAGGTATTTCTCGGAAGCCTTATGGGAGCAGTTGTAACGCTTCTGCTTTTCAGAGTATTTTTGTAACCAACTTCTTAGTGTCCTGTCCGTAACGGTTCTTTACACTTTTGTGTAGTGTCATTCTGGCTTGTCCGTCATTCCGACTTGTTCGGAATCCTTCCTAATTGTCAGGAAGCGTAAAGAGGGATGCTGGACAAGCCAGAATGACAAAAAGAAGCAAGAAGGATTCCCCGATTAAATCGCGGGAATGACATTTGGTCTTGTTTAGAGTTTAGAATTTCGGATTTAGGATTTTTTTCAGCTAACTGCCTCTACCCTGTTTCTGCCTTTCTCAACAGCAAGCAAAAGCGCCTTCTCCGCAGACTGGAGTAATTCCTCAGCGGATTGCCCGCTGAATTCCAAAATGCCTGCGCTTGCAGTAAGCCTGCCATTCGGCTGGCCCTCCTCTTTAAGGAATGGATAATCATGAATTGTTGAGAGGAACCTCTTGCACAAAGCAACTCCAGAGGAAAGATATGTGTTAGTAAGTATCAGGGCAAAGGCATCGCTGCCATACCTTACAACAACATCGGAACCCCTGATATCCTTTCTCAAAAGTTCCGCAATCTTTCGCAATGCAAGATTCCCGTAGTATTCTCCGTGCCTGTTCGTATAATGGGAAAAGTAGTCAACCCCGAATATAGCCATTACAAAAGGAAGGCTATACCTTCTTGCCCTGCTGGTTTCCTGCGCCAGCCTTATCTGGAAATATCTGTGATTGAATATTCCCGTTATCTCATCAATAAGCCCTGCCCTCTTTGGATGTAAGACTTCAAGGTCTCTCAGATGTGTTACAAGCGCACTTGAACTAAGCGCATCTTTTCTTAAAACCCTTTCTACCTGTCCTGTCATATAAATGCTCTCATCTTCTGAAAGCGCACCGAATGTAAGGGCAAAGATAGGTATCATTTTTGTAGCAGGATTTTCCTTAAAACTCTTGATAAGATTAAATCCGCCTTCCGGAATATTCAGGTCTATAATTACCACATTGGGGTTGGTTGCCAGCGCAAGATTAATTCCCTCTTTAGAATCAAATGCGGTGTGTACAAGAAAACCTTCGCCTCCAAGTATATTATGGAAGTGTTTTTGAATATCTAAATCGTCAGTAACAGCGAGGATGGTGACAGGATAGAGTCTCTTTTTTGCTGCTAAAGAGAGTCCTTCAAGCCTGCTCAGGATAGTAGCCTTATCCACAGGTTTTACAAGATAGTCCACAGCTCCAAGGGCAAAACCAAGTTCTTTATTGTCAATTATTGAATGGATAATTACAGGGATATCGCTTGTTCTGGAATCTGCCTTAAGAGACTGCAGGACCTCCCAGCCATCCTTTTTGGGAAGCATTATATCAAGGGTTATGACAAAGGGCTGAAGCTCCTCTGCCTTTCTTATTGCCTCTTCACCATCATAGGCATGTGCAACCCTGTACCCTGCCCCGGTAAGATGTATAGTCAATAGCTCTGATGTGGGCAGGTCATCCTCCACTACAAGTATCAACGGGGCATCTTCTGCTGCCCATGAAAATGCAGGGACGACTTCTGGTATCACCGGCTTCTCCTCTACAACTATTTCAGGGGCAACTACCGGCATGTATACATTAAATACACTCCCTACGCCATAGGTGCTCTCTACATCTATGATGCCGCCGTGGAGGTCTACAAGTCTTTTTGTCAGAGATAAGCCAAGCCCTGTACCCTCTGTTGACCTTGACGGGTCAAGCTGTTCAAATTCATCAAACACCCTCTCTTTGTCTTCGGCTCTGATACCGACGCCTGTATCCCAGACTGACAGTTTTAAAAACTCCTGCCCCTTAATAGCCCATGGGACCAAGTCTCTACCTGTTAATTTTTCTACCTTTATTCCTACCTTGCCTGATTCCGGCGTAAATTTTATTGCATTGGATAAAAGATTGTAGAGTACCTGTTTGAATTTGACCTTATCCGCAGTAAAATTAGAAATTTCATAGCTGATATCTGTTTTTACTTCTATAAGATTTTTATCTGCGAGATGTCTGATGACCATGAGCACCTCATCTATAACAGCTTTTACAGAGAATGTCTCATAAGAAAGTTCTATCCTTCCAGCCTCTATCTTTGCGAGGTCTAATATGTTGTTTACAAGATGCAGCAGGTGTTTGCCTGAAGTGAGTATATTCGTTACATGCCTTTGCTGCTTTTCATTTATATCACCAAAGGTCCTGTCAAGGAGGACTTCCGAGAATCCGACTATAGAGTGAAGCGGAGTCCGCAGCTCATGGCTCATGTTTGCTATAAACCGTCCTTTTATCTCATTTGCCCTCCTGAGCTCTCTATTTATCTTATCAAGCTCCTTTGTCCGCTCAAGCACCTTTTCCTCAAGGCCCTGCGTGAGTTCTTCAAGCTCTTTGTTTTTCTCTTTTAGTTTCTCTCTTAACTGCTTCTCTTCGGTAATGTCCTTGCTTACGCCGACTGTGCCTATGATATTGCCGGCTTTATCCCTGAGACGGGAGATAGTAAGGCTTATATCCACCTGAGAGCCGTCTTTTTTCAGAAGTTTTGTTTCGTAATTATATACCGCTCCTTCTTCTTTAAGCGCCTCAAGAATTTTTGCCCTTTCTTCCTTATCCACATAAAACTCGGCTGCGTTCCTTCCTATAACCTCATCCACCCTGTAGCCCAGAATCCTTCCCCCGCCTTTTGAGAATTTAACAATCCTGCCCCTGTTGTCAGTCGTGGCAATCATATCCTGTGAATCATCGAGCACTCCCTGAAGATAACCAAGTGATTCTTCAAGCTCATGCAGGAGCTTGAATTTCTCTATTGCCTGCGCGGCAAAAGAAGAGAAAATCTTTATGAGATTTTTATGCCTCTCAGTAAACTCCCTCTGCTTGAAATCGTCCAGATAGAGAATCCCGACAATGCCTTCGTCAAGAAGAAGCGGGGATACAAGCAGTGACTTTATTCCTCCCTGTAATATCTTTGTGCCCTTAAATAGCGGTTCTTTCTCCGTGTCCTGAAACTCAAGCGGTTCCTTATGCCTGAGTATGCTGTATGTCAGGCCATCCTTTCTCGGCTTCCATCTTTGCTCTTTAAAGAACTCACGGCTCAAGCCCCTATGCGCAGCCATAACCATTTCATCGCCGTCAATAAGGGCTATGCTGCCGGCAGGCGTTTCTGTGAGTTTCATGGCAGACCCTAATACTTTATTTAAAACCTCTTTCAGATTTCTGGCTTTCGTAATGGTAATGCCGTTCTGGTAGAGCACACTCATATCATTCTTTGCCATCTGCTGTCTTCTTACAAGGTCCCAGAGGAATTTTGCGCTTGTGCCTTCAATAATCTCTACAGGATACGGAGCGGCTTGTTTAATGAATTCGCTGACCTTTGGCTCACCGGTTGAATTTATTACAATCTCCGGGCTCTGACTGAAGAGATCTCTCACATCATCGGCAATAAAGACACCCCATTCTTTTGCAAGGTTAAGTCCGGGCGCTTTATTATCTTTATCAGTTATGCCGACTACTTTTACCTCGCCATTAATATGAAATACTTCAAGCAGATAGCTTCCGCCTTTTCCCGCCCCTACTATAGCAACCCTTATCATTTCTTAAGACCTCCCATAATCAAATAACCAAACACCAATTGAAATCTGATGCATGATGCACGATGCATGATTTTTTTATCCTGAATCTTGTATCCTGTATCAAGATTTTTTTCTCATCATCTCTACAAACTTCTCAAGGAGTACGGGATCCCACTGGCCGGAGTTTTCTTCTTCTTCCATTTTCTTAATTGCCTTCTCTATAGAAATCGGTCTTCTGTATGGCCTTTCTGATACCATTGCGTCAAAAGCATCCACGATTGAAAGAATCCTTGCCATAACCGGTATCTGCCCGCCTTTAAGCCCGTCGGGGAATCCCTCGCCGTCCCATCTCTCATGATGATGTCTTATTACAGGCAGTATCACACTGAGCGAATAAAGCGGCTTGCATATCTTTTCTCCTATAACAGTGTGCTGCTCTATGAATATTACCTCTTCCTTTGTGAGAATACCGCTTTTATGGAGTATATGGTCTCCTATCCCTATCTTGCCGATATCATGAATGATCCCTGCTTTATTGATAATAGCCTGTTCTTTTTCCGGAAGCCCGATAAAGGCGGCAAATTCTGCTGAAAGATTTCCTACTCTTTCTGAATGACCTTTTGTATAAGGGTCTTTTGACTCCAGTGCGACTGCCAGCGTAAGGATTACACTTTCTGAATGGTCCAGTTCTTCCTGAAGCTTTTTAAACTTTAATAGTGAACGGACTTTCGTAGTAAGTTCGATAGATTTAAAAGGTTTAGTTATAAAGTCATCAGCGCCGGCTTCAATGCCTGCTATCTTGTCTTCCAGTTCTGCCAGTGAGGTTACAAGGATTACAGGGAAGAATCTTGCCCCGCTCTTCTCTTTCAGCCTTTTGCAGAGATCATAACCATTCATGCCCGGCATCATCACATCAAGGATAGCCAGGTCAGATGAAGATTTTTCAAGAAGCCGGAGCGCTTCATCGGCATTATGCGCGGTCACAACATGACAGCCTTCCTTCTCAAAGATAGCCTCCATCAGTTCTAAGTGAACTTCGAGGTCATCCACAATGAGGATAGAAGCCTTTTCCTCTCCTATCAAACATTCAGGATAGGTTACCACAAACAATTAAACCACCTGACAGCCCTGCTTGTCAAGAACTAAGGCGGAAAGACAGCAGAGCAGTAGAGCAGCAGAGCAGTAGAACAGCAGAGCAGTAGTTTAAAATGAAAGAACATCCTACTGTGCTATTGCGCTGCTGCGCTATTGCTCTAATGTTACAGATGTCTTTTGGGCGCTCCTTTGGTTTCCACAAGCTCGTATCCGAATTTCCGGGGCTTTCTTCCAAAGCAGGTGCCGAGGCTTTCAAACAGCGCTACTTCGCTAATATCCACTTCCCTTTTCTTTATAGCCTCTGATGTAGGGATATAAAATATCTTGCTGCCTTCCACATCAACCACTGTATTGCCTGCCTTGCCTTCAAGCAAAAGCAGGACTGACGCTGCCCCTGCCATCTGCCCGAAATTAACGTCATAAGCAGACGATGGCCCTGAACGCACCAGGTGACCCGGCGTTACTTCTCTGACTTCGGGTATCTCATAAACACCCGGCGCATACATCCCCGCTCTCTTCATAAACTCTTTGACAGCAGGGTCTGCCTTCAGTCTCTTTTCAAGCTGCAGTTTTACGTATTTCCCTGCTCCTGCAAGTTTCTTATGGCCAAAGGCATCAACTCCGGCGGATTCGTCATAGAGAAGCTCGCCGCTTGCGGTCTTGATGCCCTCTGCCGCAACAATAATATATGTTCCAGCCTTAACATCGCTCCTCTCCACGCGCGCAAAGTATGTGGCCTTCATATGCTCATAGACAACATCAAAATCAACAGGTATCTCAGGCAGAAGGATGCAGTCAGCCTCTGCGCCGATGCCTCCGCGCAGGGCAGTATGCCCCACGTATCTGCCGAAAACTTCCATCACAATGATTCGGTTGTGGCTCATCCCTGTTGTCTTTATGTCCCTTGTAAAAAGAGCAATCCTGTTTACCGCAGAATCTCCTCCGACACTGTAAGGCTGAAGGTCAAGGTCCATGGTCTTAGGCACATGAACACAAGGTATGCCGTGAGAATTCAGGTCAATGACAACGCTTCCGGTATCGTCGCCACCGCTTATAATCAGGGCGTCTATCTTGAATTTTTTAAGCCCTGCCTTAATCCTGTCATAAGTATTAGGGTCTTTTATCTTGCTTATCCTTACTCTTGAATGCCCTGCCTCGGAACCTGCAAGGGATGCCTCAATCCTGCTTACCCTCTCCGCATTCAGAACTACAACATTTTCAAGGTCAACGAGGTTGTAAAGACCTGCATAACCGTTCGGGATTACTACTGTTTCAATTCCATGCGCATATGCCTCCCGCGCAGCGCTCTTGATAACTGCATTTAAGCCTCCGCAGTCTCCGCCGCTTGTGATAATTCCGATTCTCTTTATGTCTGCCATAAAAACCCTCCCTTTATTTCGAAGAAGTTTTTTTGAAAATTAGTGTTTATTTTAGCACAACTTATTTATTTTCCATCAACGCCTGAACAGGTTTTAAACCATACGGGCTGCCCTGCTCAATTGCTGTGAGGACAGTCCCTCCTCCAGTGAAGAAATAATACTGGGTGTTATCGAGAACTGAGAGGTAAAGCCCGGGGCAGAGGTTTTTGAATTCCTGGAGCGTATCCCCTCCTCCGTACATCTTTATAGCAGTCCTGTTATGGTCAATCGTGCTGTCCAATGCTGCCGAGCCAGCAGTAAAATGAGGCGTAAATCCCATCACTGCATTAACGAATATCGTCTTTGCATTTGAGATGCTGTCATACACAGCCTTGTCCTCAAATGATTTCGGGTCTATGTCGAGGATATAGTTATATCTATTGCCCTGCTTGAAATCCTTGATTGATATTGTCCGGTACTTTCCTTCAATCCTGCTTTCAAGCGTATCTGACTCGACAATATATGGAAGCTCCACAATCTTCTGATTCTTTTTGTCCTTTTCGACCAGGTCTTTTGCTGCCGTAATGTCTCCCTCTGAAACACCTGCAATATTTATCCCGTACTTTGCGCAAAGGAATGTGTTATATAAAACTCCTCCCAGTATTAATTTATCAACCTTGTCGTATATCGCATACAGAGGCTTTATCTTTGTATCATATTTCGCGCCTGCAACAACAGCAATAAAAGGCCTTTCAGGATTTATGACGGAGTTCAGGTTGACTATCTCCTGCTGCATCAAAAACCCTGCACAGGAAGGAAGAAGTTTTGTGATGTCATAGGTTGAGGCATGGGGCTGCCATGAACCAAACGCATCGTTTATGAATATGTCCGCAAGACCTGCAAGCTGGAGCGCAAAGTTTTCCCTTATCTTACCGTCTGCCTCTTCTCCCTGAAACCACCGGGTGTTAGGAAGATAAATCCCTCCAATTTTTCTTTCACGCAGGCTTCGGATGGCAAGGTTTATTGATGTGTCAATGCCTGTGATTCCGAGCTTTGGGTCAATATCAAACTTAGGAATGTGAAATTTTGTGTGCAGTTTCATGGCAAGGTATTCAACAATCGGTTCTACAGATTCCCCCTGCCTGCATTTGATATCGCCTGTTTTTTTGTCCTTTGGCCGTCCAACATGTGTCATGAGTATCGGCCTTCCGCCCCTCTCAACAATGTTATACAGCGTGCCGAAGGTCCTGTCTATCCTGTAGGGGTCTTTGATTTCCCCGTCTTTGACAACATTATGGTCAAACCTGACAAGAACAACCTTGCCGTTAAGGTCTGCGTCCTGAATCAACCGAAGCCCCGGGTCCAATCCCTTTTTCTCCATATTGCACCTCCAGAAGGCAAAAAGCCTATTTTCAGGCAGAGCAAGGCAATAATATGATACAATATTTCATGCCTTGTGTGAAGATAGGATGCAGCGGGTTCATGTACGATAACTGGCAGGGGACATTTTATCCTAATGAACTCGCTAAAAAACAGTGGCTTGAATACTATTGCAAAAAATTCGCAACTGTTGAGCTTGACGTCACTTTTCACAGTGTCCCCGAGAAAGAGACATTTTCAAAGTGGTACAGCGAAACACCCAAAGACTTTATAATCTCGCTTAAGGGAAGCAGGTTTATAACCCATGTCAAAAAATTAAAATCCCCTGCCGAGCCTCTGGATGTATTCTTTTCAAGAATAACCGCCCTTAGAGAGAAATTAGGCGTTGTACTCTGGCAGTTTCCTCCTGAATTTAAGGCAGATACCGGCAAACTGAAAGATTTTCTTGAGGCGCTAAGCCAATATAAAGTAAGAAACACCTTTGAATTCAGGGATAAAAGCTGGATAAATAGACAGGTTATATCGCTTCTCGGGAAAAACAATACAGCGCTGTGCCTCGCTGATTGGCCTGATTTTTTATGCAGCGTGCCGGTTACCGCTGATTTCGTATATATCAGGAGGCACGGCGCTGACGGGGAATACGCCTCCGGCTATACGACTGAACAGCTTAGGGCAGATGCAAAGGCAATAAATAATTTTCTGAAAGACGGCAAAGACGTTTTCCTGTATTTCAATAATGAAGCCGGTGGTTATGCTCCGAAAAATGCAAGGGAGCTCAGAAACATCCTGAAGAAATAAAGCGTTGGCTCTCAATGCAAAGATGAATATATTATCATCATGCAATGCTTTATAAAATAATCAAATCCCCCCTTCCCCCCTTTTCTAAAGGGGGGCGTGGGGGGATTATATTTTATTATGCTTAAAGAACTCAGGATAAAAAACCTCGCTATAATTGATGACCTTAAAATAAGATTTGAAACCGGCCTCAATGTCTTAACAGGAGAGACAGGCGCGGGAAAATCAATCATTGTAGACGCCCTCGGCCTTGCGCTTGGAGAAAGGGCACAGACCGGGATGATTAAAAGCGGCAAGGATGAAGCGTCTGTTGAGGCGTTCTTTGAGATATCAGACCATCCGGTGCTTAAGGAAATGGGCGTTATCTCCGAAGACGGGATTGTAATAAGGCGAAATATCTCATCTGCAGGGAAGAGCAGGGCATATATAAACGATTCGCTTGTTAACATCCAGAGTCTATCCGCTATAGGCAAAACCCTTGTTGACATGCACGGGCAGCATGAACACCAAAGCCTGCTTTCAACGGATAACCAGAGAACCCTTCTGGATTTTTACGGCAAACTCCACGACAAAAGGGCAGAGGTTGAGGCAGTGTTTCATGAAGTTCAGTCACTAAAAAGAGAACTCGGCAAACTTAAGGAAAATGTGAAGGAACGAATGCAGAGGATTGATCTTCTGAGCTTCCAGATAAATGAAATAGACTCGGCTTCGCTTAAAAAAGGAGAAAAGGAAGCGCTGGAAGAAGAGAGGGTTATCCTTTCAAACCTGAATAAGCTGAATGAACTTGTAGAGACAGCGTATACAATGCTCTACGCATCGGAAGGCGCATGCACAGAAAAACTGGACTCTGTAATCTCAAAACTTCGTGAGATGGCTTCAATAGACCCGAGCATTAATGAAACTCTTGGCCTCCTTGAGTCGGCAAAGCCTCTGCTTGAAGATGGGGCTCTATCATTGAGGGGGTTCAAGGAAAAATACGACCTTGACCCAAAGCGGCTTGAAACCATAGAGGAAAGGCTTGAAACCATAAAAAAACTTGAGAAAAAATACGGAGACGGCGCTGCCTCAATAATCAGATGCAGGGATGAGGCTGAAAAAGAACTCTCAACCCTAAAACATTCTGATGAGAAAATTGATATGCTTGAATGCCGGCTCAGAGAAAAAGAAGAAAAACTCATGAATGCAGCCGCCCACCTGTCAGAGAAAAGAAAAGAGACAGCAAAAGACATAAGCAAGGCAGTAGAAAAGATATTGAAAGAGCTTGCATTTGAAAAGGCCGGATTCAGGGTTGACGTCAGGCCGTCTCCGCTGTCTTCTGCAGGCATTGATGTAATTGAATTCCTTTTTTCAGCAAATCCAGGAGAGCCGCTTAAACCTCTGGCAAGGGTTGCATCAGGCGGAGAACTCTCAAGGATAATGCTTGCGCTAAAGAATATACTGGCTGATGTTGACAGCATCCCTGTGCTGATATTTGACGAGGTTGACGCCGGCATAGGAGGAAAAACATCTGAAAGTGTCGGCATAAAATTAAAAAGGCTTTCAAAGACTCATCAGGTTATATGCATAACTCACCTTCCTCAGATAGCATCAGCAGCGGACTTCCATATAATGACAGAAAAATCTCAGACAAAAGACAGCACTTCCGTAAAAATAAAGGAGCTCACTCCTGATGAACGCATGGCTGAGATAGCGCGCATGTTAAGCGGCAAGATAACTGATGTATCTTTAAAACACGCCGGCGAACTGCTTGAAAGGTCCGCCTAAGGCGGAAGGAGCGCATGAAAGGGAAAATCGCAATAGACAAACAATTGTGCAAAGGATGTAAATACTGTGTGATGTCCTGTCCTAAAGGAGTTATAGTAATCGAAAAACAATTCAATAAAATGGGATATTTCACTGCTCATCCCGAACACATGGAAAAATGCACGGGATGTGCGTTATGCGCCCAGATGTGTCCTGAACTCGCAATAGAGGTATGGGCAGAAAACAGTCCGCGCTCAGGCGGACTCGCCAAGGAGAGCAGGAAGAAAAAGGCTTGATTTTATAACACCGGTCAATGTAAATTTAAGGCAGCTGACAGCTGTAAGCTTAAATACTGGAGGTTTTATGACAAGATCAGTTCTTGTAGACAAAGTATCTGAAAAAGTTGAAGGACTTACAAGGAAACAGACAGAGATAGTAATGGAAACGGTTTTTGACAGCATAAAAGAAGCGCTTCAGAGGGGAGAAAAGATAGAGATAAGGGGCTTCGGAAATTTCAGGCTAAAGACAAGGAATCCGAGAAAGGCAAGAAACCCCAAGACAGGCGAAAGCGTTGATGTCCCTGCCAAGAAGGCGCTCCACTTCAAGGTCGGAAAAGAACTCAGGGAACTCCTTAATTCATAAGGAGGCTGCGCCTGGGTTGATTTTATTTTATCTTCTGTGGTATAAATAACAACTCCTTGCTCTTCCCTACGGGTCGTAGACCTTAGAGGACAGGGCTACAACCCCCGAGCAGCTCGGGGTGAAAATCCATAAGGAGGTGTTCTTATGAACATCTATGAAAACATCGTAATCCTAAATGCGTCTCTCGGAGACGAAGAGATTGAGACAGCCTCAGGCAAAATAAAAGACCTCATAACAAATTCCGGCGGAGAGATATTGAATACTGACGTGTGGGGCAGAAGGAAACTCGCCTATGAAATTAAAAAGCAGAAAAAAGGCTTTTATCTTCTCCTTGTCTTTAAGTCGCCCTCAGCAGCAATAAAAAAACTTGAAGACTATTATAAAGTCTTTGACCCTGTAGTGAAATACATAGTCCTTAAACTGGAAAAGAAGCAGGCAGAGGCAGCATTGAAGTCATCTTCTGTGGAAGTAACCGCGTCCGCCGCGGCGGGTGAAAAACCAGAGCCAAAAAGCGTCGCCTCAGGCAACTCGCCGAGGAGAGAGGCATAGCCCGTGTTCAATAAAATAATATTAATAGGAAATCTGACAAAAGACCCTGAACTAAGATATACGCCGCAGGGCACAGCAGTTGCATCATTCAGGATTGCTGTCAACTCAAAAATAAAACAGCACGGTGAACTCAAAGACGAGACGCTCTTTATAGGTGTAGTTGTATTCGGCAAGCAGGCTGAAAGCGCGGGCCAGTACCTTAGCAAAGGCAGGTCTGTGCTTGTTGAAGGCAGGCTG
>CAZHHV010000004.1:1325-5239 GCA_964532335.1 uncultured Nitrospiraceae bacterium | reverse complement strand
GGCTGCAGGAGAGAAGCTGGGAGAAGGATGGGCAGAAGCATAGCAGGATGGAGGTCGTTGCAAGTTCAGTCAGATTTCTGTCAAAGAAATCCGGCGCCGGAGAAACAGGAGAGTCCGCTCCACGAGCCGCAGACAGCACCGAGGATATTGCTCCGCCTGAAGAAACAACGGACTTAGAGCCGTTTTAATACACAGTGATTAGTGTCATAGGTCTTATATGACCTATAGGACCTATGTCAAAAAAGGAGAAAATTTTGCAGCAGAGAAGAATGCAAAAGAAGAAATTCTGCAGATTCTGCTCGGAAAAAGCAGAATTCATAGACTACAAAGATACCAGGATATTGAGGTATTACCTCACAGACAAGGGCAAAATTCTTCCACGGCGGATGACAGGTGCCTGCGCAAAACATCAGAGAAGCCTGACCGAGGCTATAAAAAGAGCCCGGAATATAGCGCTTCTTTCGTTCGTGGAAAAATAGGACATGAGAATCCCCAAAACATGGGTGTCTCTGATAACTAAAAAGGTCGTAGACGGCATTATTTCAAAGCAACTTATCACTCCGCGCATCCCGATAGAGCAGTTACTAACCAATACAGAAGAACTCATCATGAATGAGCTTCTGGCAGAAGACAGGGTTAACGAAGAGGTAAGAGAAATGCTCAGGAAGCATAACTCGGAGATAGAGCGCGGCAAAGTTGACTACAGGAAACTCTTTGAGCTGACCAAACAAAAGATCGTGAAAGAGAGAAATCTCATTCTATGATGCTTTCTGAGGAAAAAATAACACACCTTACACATGTGCTTCTCAAGGGACTTATAGACAGAAATTTAATTGATATTAACGATGAAGAGGCGAAAATAAGGCGCGAGATTAAACGCATCGTCGTTAATGAATTAAAGATAGGCGAAGATATAGATTCAGTCGTGAGAAAAAAACTGCAATCCTTTTCAAAAAAATTGTCCGAGGGGAGTCCTGAGTGGGAAGTGCTATACAAAAAATTCTTCAGAGAAGAGGAGATAAAGAGGGGCATGGCTTCTGGATAAAAAAGACTATCCCCTTGCTTTGTCTTGTCTTAACATGGGTTGGCCTCCTGAAAGATTTCCCTGCAACAATGCCTGTCCTGTGGTTCTCGTTCAGTGCGGCAACAGCCATTGCATATTCAATACTCCATTTCACATCTAAAAGAAAAAAAGCCTCTGTAGAGTTTCTTTTTTCCATAGCGCTCATTTTTGCGGGCATAATCAATGCCCTAAACCTCATATGGCTTAAGCCTGCTTATTTCCCTCTTGTTATCTCTGCCTCTGTTTTTTATAGCTGGCAGACTGTCGTGCCTCTGTCTTTTCTTGTCATGTTTCTAAGGCTGAAGGCTTTATTCGTGAACGAGACATTTCTTGAGGAAATTGCTTTTTCAGCTTCACTGCTGCTTACAGCGTTCATTTCCTCTGTAATATTTGACAGGTTCAGGTCGGAGACTCGACTCTACGAGAAGGAAAAAGGCAAAGATTATACTGCCTTGAAAACAATTAAACACGCTGCAACGGCTATGCCTGAGACAAACACGGAATCAATAGATAACAATGAAGCTGTATCGCACTATTTTGCATCAATGCTCAAAACAGATGAGGAAATTAAAGAACTTCTGCTCACAATAAAACAGGCAGTCTCTGCTGATTCTGTTAATTTTTTTACGCCGTACCAGAATGGTTTTACGCTGAGATGTTCAACCGAAGAAAAGGGCGATATAATCGTTACCGGCAAAGGCATCATCTATGAATGCCTTAAAACCAAAAAAACTTTTTACTCTGGAGAGATAAACGAAAGCATCTCTGAAATCGGCTATATAAAAAACAGCAAGGTTTTATCCATCCTTGCTGCGCCTGTAATGGACGGCTATGCCTTAACCGGCGTTCTGACTGCCGACAGTTCCATTTACCACGCATTTAGCGAACCAGTCAGGAATACAGCGCAGATGTTTACCGGGCACCTCGCCAGAATTATGGAAAGGGAAAGAATTTATCCTAAACTTAAGCGCGACTACAACGGCTTAAAGATATTGAATGAGGAAAGCTCCAAGCTTGTTTCATCGCTCAACTTAAACGTGATTGCTGAAAAACTCTGCGAAGGAGCAGAAAAGATTGCGTCTTCGCATGCGTTTCTCTTTATTGCATCAGGCAAACAGTTTGAGTTAATACACAATACAGGCAGTGCCATGGAAAACAAAACCGCCTTTGATCTGAAAGGCACATTCATTAATATCGCAGTTGAAAACAGACAGCCCATTTATATGGCTGACATGAAAGACTACAGCGCTTCAGTGCTGCCTTTCAGCGCAGGAAACATCCGCTCCATTTTTGTCATCCCCTTGATTTATGAGAGCAAACTGCTCGGACTATTTGTGATGTCCTCCGAGAAAGCAGACTTTCTTGATACATTCCAGATAGAACTGGTGAAGGTAATGTGCAATCAGGCAGCAACATCCATCGCAAACGCCAAATTACATGCAGAGATAGAAAAACTTGCAACCACAGACGGCCTGACCGGGCTTTTCAATCACAGGGTCTTTCAGGAAAAGCTCTCCGAAGAACTTAAAAAATTAAGCAGATACTCGGAACCCAGCTCTCTGCTCCTGGCAGACATTGACTTCTTTAAAAAAATAAACGACACCTATGGGCATCCCTCAGGAGATCTCGTGCTTAAGGAAGTCTCAAAGATTATAAGAGAAGCAATCAGGGACATAGACATACCCGCGCGGTACGGAGGAGAAGAATTTGCCGCAATACTGCCGCGGACAGACAGCAAAGGCGCTATAAACATAGCGGAGAGATTAAGAACGGCTGTCATGAACGCATCTTTTTCTTCGGACACCTCATCACTCAGGGTCACGCTGAGTATCGGCATAGCCACCACCCCTTCGGATGCCAAAACCAAGGAAGAACTCATTGAGAAGGCTGACCAGGCGCTTTACTATGCAAAGCACAATGGAAGGAACCGGAGCGTGCTCTGGAGCGAAATCAAAAACTGAAATGGAATTTTTTATTTCTTGCGTGACAGAAGAGGAGATTAAGAGGGAACGGGCAAAAGCCCGCGAACTCAGAAAATCCCAGTGGTGGAAAAGAAAATGTTCGGAAGGCAGATGTCATTATTGCAACAAAAAATTCAGCCCTAAAGAACTAACGATGGACCATATCGTCCCCATTATCCGCGGAGGCAAATCAACAAAGGGGAATATGGTCCCCTCCTGCAAGGAGTGCAACAGCAAAAAGAAGCACATGCTGCCTATCGAATGGGAAGAATATATTGAGAAGATAAAGAAAGAAACAATATAGCCGTCATTTTCCGAACGGACATACAGGATAACTGCATTTTTTGCAATTAAGGCATAACCCTCCGTGTCCAAGCTCTGCCAGCTCTTTCCTGCCGATTGTTTCTCCGGCAAGCGCCCTTGGGAGAATTAAATCAAAGATTGTAGTCTTATGATACATACCACAAGCAGGGATTCCCAAGATGGGAATCAGTTCGGTAGCGCAGTAGCGCAGTAGAGCAGTAGTCTGCTGGTCTGCTAGTCTGCTGCTCTGCTGCTCTGCTGCTCTTTCAAGGTATGCCGCTAAAAACATTGCGCCGGGAAGCACTGCGGAGCCATAGACAATATCGCCGGCGCCGAGTTTCCTTATTGCAAATCTCGTTACATCATCAGGGTCAACAGACATGCCTCCTGTCGTGATGAGCAGTTCTGCGCCTGCTTCCACTAATTCCCTGAGCCTTGCTTCTATCAACGCTTCGTCATCAGGCGCATAATATATCCCCACAATCTCACAGCCATATTCCTGCATCTTCTTTGTGATTACAGGTGCAAAGGCATCTTTTATCCTCCCGTAATAGACCTCATTGCCTGTAATGACAATTCCTGCTTTC
>CAZHHV010000004.1:0-1315 GCA_964532335.1 uncultured Nitrospiraceae bacterium | reverse complement strand
TTCTTTATCTCTTTGACTTCAATGATACCCGTCGGTGAATCGGTGAATCGGTGAATCGGTAAATCGGGATGCCTGTTAACCTCTTCACCTATTAACCCCTTCACCGAATTTGCAATTCTCAGCGCTTCCTCAACTATACTCTTTTTAACCACAAGCGGAATTGCCCTCGTTCCTCCGACAAGCTGTCCCTTTTTGACCACTGTATTGCTATGGAGAGTTGCGCACATCACGTCCCCGAGCATATTAAACTGTGTGAGGGCATTTTTATCCACCTTTAAAAGCCCGTCTCTTTCAGCAATTATATTAATCTTGCCCTCCTTGGGTTCTCCCTCTATTGCCACTCCATTACCCATAAGAGCCTTTGCCAGAGCATAAGCTGCTTCATCTTCATGCATATCGTCAGGACGAATATTTAAAACAAACAAGTTATCCTTGCCGAGTTTCTGCAGATGGGTTATGTCTTCCTTTTTAATAACATGCCCTTTTTTAAATGCCCTGCCCTTAAATTCATCCTGTCTTATCTCTGTAATATCGTGTGCCAGCACCGTACCAACGGCTTCTGCTACAGGGATTGTTTTAACGCCTTCCGCCTTAGGCGGACTGTTTTTTGCGTCAGTATCCTGAATATCACACATATCTGCCTCCTCTTGTTGTCATTCCGCACTTGATGCGGAATCCAGATGTCAGTTAAATGCCATTTCCTGCTGGATTCCCGTTTTCACGGGAATGACAAAATAGATAATCATTTGCCGAATATCTTGCCGAATTTCTCATCAACCATTTCTCTTATCCCCTCTTCCATCTGTTCATATTTTTTCAAGAACTCTCTGGCGTCTTTTGTGAGAACTGCGCCGCCGCCGTTTTTGCCGCCAGCCTGCCTCTCTACCAGTTTGATTCCGAGCCTCTCCTCCATTGCCTTTATATAACTCCACGCCTTTCTGTAAGAGATGCTTATCTCTTTTGCCGCCTGATTTATAGAGCCGTATTTATCTATTGCATGAAGCAGGAATCTCCTGCCCCTTCCAAAAACAGGCTCTCCGTCAACCTCTATCCAAAGCTTTGACTTAATCTCCATACCTTCACCCATTGACCCTTTCTTTCACCTGAAAATACCTCGACTTCCGTCATTCCCGCTTGTCGGGAATCTTTCTGAAGAAGGATTGCGGACAAGCCGCAATGACAACCAGTTATCGTTATGACTTTTATGCATAACGCATTATAATAAAAAAACCTACCTGTCTGTCAAGCCCTTTTTCAAAGACCGAATTGACTCACAATAAATGTTACCGGAGTAAAGGATAAAAAGGAATCGTTG
>CAZHHV010000003.1:24361-36530 GCA_964532335.1 uncultured Nitrospiraceae bacterium | reverse complement strand
CATGGTATGACAGTAACTCAGGCAACAAGACACATCCCGTTGGAACAAAACAACCTAACGGCCTTGGCATATATGACATGAGCGGTAATGTATGGGAATGGGTAAATGACTGGTATGACAAGAACTATTACAAGAGCAGTCCAAAAGACAACCCAAAAGGTCCAAGCAGCGGAACGTACCGTGTTCTTCGCGGCTGTGGTTGGTACAATATTGCGAGGAGCACTCGGACAGCTTTTCGCAGCAGGCTCCTTCCTGACCTCAGGCGCAACGACTTCGGGTTGCGTCTCGTGAGCCCTGTTAAATGAAAAGAAAAGACATTTCACAGGGCGAATACCCCGTGAAATAATTTCAAATCCTGAAAAACCACATGTATTACACCTACGTATTGATAAGCGAAAAGGATGGCAAACAGTATGTTGGATACACAAGGGATTTGAAATTAAGATTTGAGCAGCATAGCAAAGGGCAAGTTCAATCAACAAGTTATCGTTTGCCGATGAGGCTGATATACTATGAGGCGTGTCTGAATGAAGAAGACGCTAAGAAACGGGAGAAGTATCTGAAGACGCACTATGGCAAGATGTTTCTGAAGAACCGGCTCAAATCTTATTTCATGGGGAGAACTCAGTAGTTTTTACACTTTGAACTTTTACACTTTTACTCTTTTGTGTTTTTAGCGGACAGCGCCCATTTTCTTGAAAATCTTCTATCAGTCATTCCCTGTATTAATTGGAGAGGTGTATACTAAAAGACAAAAACATTAGGGAGATAATCTATGGACATTTTAAAGAAAATAAATGAAGACCTTGTTTCAAGCATGAAGAGCAGGGCTGGTGAACTCATAGTTTCCACGCTCAGGATGATAAAGTCCGCAATAAAGAACGCTGAGATTGCAAAACGCGGGAAAGGCGAGCTTACAGAGGAAGACATTTTAGGTGTGCTTTCTACAATGGTCAAGCAGCGCAAGGAATCTGTTGAGCAATATTTAAAGGCAAACAGAAATGACCTTGCAGAAAAAGAAGAGAAAGAGATAGAGGTTATCCAGAAATATCTTCCTGAACAGCTTTCCACTGAAGAGGTTGATGAAATCATTAAGTCAACGATTCAAGAGGCGGGTATTTCCGGCATGAAAGATATGGGCAGGCTGATGAAGGAACTCATGCCTAAACTTAAGGGCAAGGCAGACGGCAAACTGGTAAGCCAGCGTGTAAAAGAAACATTAAAACAGTGAAAAGACAGGATAGAGCATAATTTTTTCCCAACCCCTCTGCGAGTCATCGACAATCCTTGACAACCCTTTTTCTGTTTGATAGGGTTGTCTTATGAAGAGACAACAAGACAGTATGTGCGCTCTCTGCAGTGAATTGGCCAAGGCGCGCAGCCTCGATACCACCCTGAATATCCTCGCAAAAAATATCACGGAGATTATGGATGTTAAAGGCTCAACAATCAGACTGCTTGATGAAAAGAATCAGACCCTTGAGATAGTGGCTGCATACGGCCTGAGCAGGAAGTATCTGAAAAAAGGCCCTGTTATCCTGAAGGAACACCCTGTTGATCAGAAGGTTCTTAAGGGAAAGGCTGTAAAGACCAAAAACATATTGAAAGAGCCTCATGTCCTGTATCTTGAGGAGGCTAAGAGAGAGGGCATCAAATCGGTTCTCAGCGTTCCGCTTATGGCAGATAAGAGGGCTATAGGCGTTGTAAGGGTCTATACGGCAGTGCCTCATGATTTTACTGCAAGAGAGATAGAGAAGCTCAGAGCGCTTGCATTTCTGGGAGGCATACTTGCAGACAGGGCAAGGATATGGGATGAAATGCGCGCCTTGATAAAAATATCACAGTCAATAAGTTCAACACTTTCCCTCGAGGAAGTTCTTCAGATGATAGTAGAAAATGCAGCAAAGACACTGGGGATGAGGGCTTCATCAATCAGGCTTTTGAATGAAGAGAAAGGAACACTTGAGGCAAGGGCGGTATATGGTCTGAGCAGGGCATATCTGGAAAAGGGGCCTGTTAAAGTAGTAGAAAGTCCTTTAGACATGGAATGCCTGAAGTGCAGAATTGTATCTATCCATGACATCAGAAAAGACAAAAGGCTTCAATATCCTGATGAAATAATAAGGGAAGGCATAATGTCGTTTCTTTCTCTGCCGCTCATTGTCAGGGGGAAAGCAATAGGAGTCCTCAGGGTTTATACGTCTGTCCCTTATACCTTCAGCGAGTCAGAGAGAGATTTTCTTTCTGCCCTTGCATGTCAGGGCGCTATCGCAATAGAAAATGCACGCCTGTTTGAGCATATAAAAACAGAATATAAAGACCTGACGAGAGATGTCTGGAAATGGTATGACTGGGGAACGCACTTTCCAAAAATTTAAACGTCTGATTCCCAAAAAGGCTTTTCTCCTGTGGCTTGATTCTTTGAAGAAAGAGTACAAGCTTATAGGCCCCCGATATTATCGGGGCAGGCATGCTGTTTTTAAGGAAGTGGATTCTGCAGAAGAGCTTTTTATGGAATATGGAACCACCATGCTATCTCCGGGTAAACTTTTTCTCTATAAACCGAATGAAGAGCTTTTCAGATTTGCTATGAATGGGAAGATAACAATAGATGAGATTGCTCCGATTGCAGAAAAGCAGATAATTACAGGAGTGCATCCCTGCGATGTAAATGCAATACTCTACCTTGACAGGACATTTCTCGGTGCGTTTAAAGACCCGCACTATGAAGCAAGGCGGAAAAATACTCTAATCATCTCGTTGAACTGCACACGCGTCTCAGAGAACTGCTTCTGCTCATCGGTTGGCGCCGGGCCTTTTCTTCACGCAGCATCAGGTTATGATATGCTCCTAACCGACTTTGAAAACGAATATCTCGTAGAGATAAAAAGCAGAGAGGCAGAGGAATTATTCGGGCTTGAAGGCAGAGGCGCAGGACAGGATGAGATGAGGTTTAAAGCAGAAAAAGAAAAAGCAATGCAGGGTAAATTTAGAAAAACTATAAATATTTCAGGGCTTGACAATATTTTTGCTGAGAACATGGGACACCCTGTCTGGCAGCAGACAGCGGAAGAGAAATGTCTTTCATGCGCAAACTGTGTCATGGTATGCCCGACGTGTTTTTGCTATGACCTGAGAGATGAGATGAGCATGGATCTTAAGACAGTAACAAGATACAGGTGTTTTGATGCATGTCAGGACATAAGGTTTGCAGAAGTCCACGGAGGCAATTTCAGGCAGAGCAGGGCTGCAAGGCTCAGGCAGTTTGTTACTCACAAGTTAGGCCAGACAAATCAGTACGGAGTTTTTGGAACTGTCGGGTGCGGCAGGTGCATAACATGGTGTCCGACAGGGATTGACCTTACGGAGATAACAAAAGAGATACAGAGATATGAACCCGCTAACACCAATAAAAGCGATAATTAAGGATATAAGACCAGAGGCAGAGGGAGTTAAGACATACACCCTCTCAACAGAGTTTCCATTTGTCGCGGAACCGGGACAATTCAATATGGTGGGTTATCCAGGTGTTGGCGAAGCGCCTATATCCCTGAGCGCAATTGTGAATGACGGCTCTTTTAAACACACGATAAAGTCCGTAGGAAGAGTGACGGATTTTTTGAAGGATTTTAAAAAGGGGGATGAGCTTTTCTTCAGGGGGCCCTATGGCAGGGGCTGGCCTGTTAAGAAGGCAGAGAAGAAGGATGTTCTCATCATTGCAGGAGGTGTGGGGCTTGCACCGCTCAGGCCTGTTATACAGATAGTCTTAAACCGGAGAGAATCATTCGGAGATGTGAGCCTCATCTGCGGCGCAAGAAATGAAAAGAATATGCTCTTTATGGATGAGTTTGACGGATGGGCGGAAAAAATTGCGGTTTATCTGACAGTTGACGAAGCCGTGCAGCCGGACAAGTGGAAACATCATATCGGACTTGTTACTGATTTGATTGACAGGGTGAAGATAAAACCTGAAAAGGCCATTGCTTTTGTCTGCGGGCCTGAGATAATGATGCGTTTTATATGCAGGGGGCTTATCATGCATGGCATGTCACAGTCATCGCTTTATGTATCGCTTGAAAGAAGGATGAAGTGCGGTATTGCCCAGTGCGGGCACTGCCAGCATTCAGGTTTATTTGTGTGCAAGGACGGCCCTGTATTTTCATACAAAGAAGTGCGCGGGCTGCCGGACGGGGTGCTGTAACTTATGAATAAACTCAGGCTTGGATTCTTTAAGTATTCATGCTGCATGGGCTGTTCTTATTCCTTTGCGTATGTTCATAAACATGTCCCTGAGGTGCTTGCGAGTTTTGATTTTGTATTTATAAAACTGCTTTCAAGGAAAGGCACATCTGAAGGGCCGTTTGACATAGCCCTTGTTGAAGGCACTATAACAGAGGCATGGCAGGTTGATGGGCTGAAGATGATAAGAGAACGAAGTAAAAAGCTTTTTGCGATAGGCTCATGCGCGGTAATAGGCGGTATCCCTGCCATAAAAGCGACAGCGCCGGAACTGGAGGTTGAAAAAAGAGTTTATAAAAATCTCTCTTCAATACATTCAATCAAACCCCATGCAGTGGATGCGTATGTGAAAGTGGACGGTTATATAAGGGGATGCCCTCCTGCTGAGAGGGATTTATACGAAGCTCTGACATCTGTTCTGACAGGAAGGAAGCCTGATTTCCCTCAGTACAGCGTTTGCATTGAGTGCAAGCTGAAAGGCAATATATGCGTTTTGATTGCAGATGATATGCCGTGCATGGGGCCTGTGACAAATGCAGGCTGCGGCGCGCTCTGTCCTTCAATGAACAGGGCGTGTTATTCATGCTTCGGGCCTATGAAGCAGGCGAATGGCCCTGCGCTTGCGAAAAAATTTAAGGCGATGGGAATATCGCGGGATGACATCATAAGGAAGTTTACAGAATTCGGCGCTGATACAATTGAGTTCAGAAAAGCAGTGGAGCTAGTGTATGAAGATTGCTATAAATTACATAGCCCGCGTTGAGGGTGAGAGTTCTGTAAAGCTTGAGATAGAGGAAGGAAAACTCAAAGAACTCAGGCTTAATATCTGGGAGCCTCCGCGTTTCTTCGAAGGTTTTCTTGTAGGAAGGAAATTTGACGAGGTTCCGGACATAGTTGCAAGGATATGCGGCATATGTCCTGTATCCCACATGACAACAGCGATAAGGGCCATGGAAAATGCGTTCGGCTTTACGCCTTCTCCTGAAGTTAAAAGAATACGAAAGATACTCGCCTTAAGCCAGATTCTCTCAAGCCATCTTGCGCACCTTTATGTCCTTGCGCTTCCGGATTTTTTCAGGCTTAATTCCGTAGTGGAGATGCTGCCGAGCTTTGACAAAGATATTAAGAGATTCCTGAGATTAAAGGAAGCGGCAAACAGCATTACCGCCCTTTTCGGCGGCAGGGCGCTGCATCCCGTCTCAATGGTTGTCGGCGGTTTTACAAAGGTTCCGTCAAAAGCCGACACAGAAAAGGCTGCAAGGGAACTTGAATCTCTGCATGGGGATGCCCTTGAAACATTAAAGATGGTGTCAGAACTTAAATGCCCTGCTCTGGAAAATAATGCGGAGTTCGTGGCGCTGAAAGGCAAAGGTGAATATGCAATAAACGGAGGCATGATTTCATCAACAAAGGGGCTGAATATCAAAGAGCATGAATACGCATCTTATTTTATTGAGGACGAAGTTCCGTACTCAAATGCAAAGAGGACAATTCTAAAAGATAGAGGCTCTCTCATGGCAGGAGCGCTTTCAAGAATTAATCTCGGATTTGATAATCTTTTCCCTGATGCAAAAAAGGCTTCGGAGGACATTGGTTTTAAAGGAGGCGGCAACCCTTTCCTTAATAATCTTGCACAGGCTGTTGAGATAGCCCATGCCTTGCAGGAGTGCGCCGCACTTCTCAGAGGGCTTTCGTTAAAAGATTACTTTGCTGATTTTAAGGTTAGGGAAGGCGCCGGCTCTGCTTTGACAGAGGCGCCGCGCGGGATGCTTTATCACTATTATGAGATAGACAGGAAGGGAATAATAACAAAGGCGAATATCGTGACGCCGACAGCGCACAACTTTCTTAATCTTGAAGAGTCTCTCAAAAAGCTTGTAACTGAAAACATAGATAAGCCGGAAGAGGAACTGATTCTCATATGTGAGATGCTCGTGCGGGCGTATGACCCATGTTTTTCGTGTTCGGTGCACTGACCCTGCGTTTTATGCCAAGAGTATATTCTGTTCGTCGTCGGCCTCGTCTTTAAACAGCGGAATCCATTTATCCTTTTTTGTCTGGATAAATGTTGTTTCTTTCTTACAGGTTTCGCATCTTCTGATTTCTGCTGCTTTGATGCCAAGAGACATTGCTTCGGATGTAAGGCCGGGATGGGAAACTGATGTATACTTATGTATGTGTTTCATTTCTCTGCCCTCCTCTCTATTAAGAATAAATCCGCGGCGTCTTAATGTCAATGTTTGCCACACTTCAAACGGTCTATGGGAGGCTGTGTTTGGATTAAGGCAAGATTCACGGGTCTGTCAGAATAGGGGCTGAAGTCGCAATGAAATGGAGCGGATAGCCCCGCATAACAGATGGAGAGAACCAAATATATTGCACCAAGATTTATACTTTTACAACGGTAGTTTAATATTGCCGAAAGACAGACACAGCCTCCTACATTTTATCAACTCATAGCTCTCTTGGCAGGCATGTGTGCTGAAAAAGCTTTACGGCAGCACTATAGTAAGAACATTTGTGATAATGATGAAGGGTTCATGTTTGAATCCTAAGCGTTTTAGATATCACAACTAATAAAATCTTGCTGCGTTGTAAAGGTTTTGAGACACATATGCCTGTCATAAAAATAATTAAACTGCATTTTTGTTGGTCGGTCTTTCTTTTTAATCTGCTATCATAGTGAGGTGACGAACCTTAAAAAACTCACAGATATAATGTCCGCTCTCCGCGGGGATAAAGGCTGTCCGTGGGATAAGGAGCAGACAAGGGAGTCTCTTAAGCCCTTTCTTCTTGAGGAAACTTATGAAGTCCTTGAGGCTCTGGATGAAGGAGACGGTGAGAAGATAAAGGAAGAACTTGGAGACCTCCTATTTCAGATAGTCTTTCACTGCCAGCTTGCAAAGGAAAAGAGTGAATTTGATCTTGATGATGTTATAGAAAAGATAAGCCGGAAGATGTTAAACCGTCATCCGCATGTATTTGGAAAAACAAAGTTTAAAGATAAGGAACATTTCCGTAAATATTGGGAAGAAGAGAAAAAGAGAGAGGGCAAAAAGCGAGAGTCAATTCTTGAAGGAGTGCCGAAGGCGCTGCCGTCTCTTTTGAGGGCGCACAAACTTCAGAAAAAGGCTGCGAGAGTTGGTTTTGACTGGAAGAAGACAGAGGATGTCTTGGAAAAGATGAATGAAGAATTAGAAGAATTTAGAAAAGCGCTTAAGAAAAAGAAACAGTCCGGGATAGAGGATGAACTCGGAGACATATTCTTTATGCTTGTGAATATTTCAAGGTTCGTAGGCGTGAATCCAGAGGATGCGCTGAGAAAGACCATAAGCAAGTTCATCTCAAGATTCCGCTATATAGAGATGAAGGCAGCAGATAAGAAGAGAAACCTCTCTGATATGACGCTTAAAGAGATGGATGCCCTCTGGGACGAGGCAAAGAAGAGGGAGAAGTAGTTTACTTATTAAAAATCGGATAGAGTTTATCGTACGTTTGAAGAATATGCTCAGGCATTACTCTTATCTCCCCGAAGACTGACATAAAGCTGGTATCACCTGTCCATCTCGGCACCATGTGAAGATGGACATGCTCTTCCATTCCTGCTCCTGCAACAGCTCCGATGTTAATCCCTATATTAAACCCTTCAGGCCTGAATATTTCTTTGAGGCTTTTCAAAGAGTGCTGTGTGACCTTCATAAAATCCAGCAGGATTTCATCAGTTAGATTGTCTATTGTTGATGTGTGGATGTAAGGCACGACCATGATATGCCCGTTGTTGTAAGGGTATTTGTTCATCATCACAAAGTTGTGAGCGCTTCTGTAGAGTATCAGATTGTCCCTGTCATTGTTTTTCTTCGGATAGGAACAGAATATGCACTCAGGCTCTTTCTTGCCGAGTATGTACTCCATTCTCCACGGCGCCCATAGGGCTTTCATAATAATTTCTCCTTAAGATAATGATGCAATAAAATTATATCATTTTTTACTAATCTTCAAGTTTTTGACTTGTAATTCCCTGTAGCTTGCTACAGGGTCTCCATATATTTCCCTCTCCCCTTGCGGGAGCGGGTTAGGGTGAGGGGTGATAAGATGCTGTTGTATTCACCCTCCCCTTAGTCCCCTCCCATCAAGGGAGGGGAGGTTCATAGATATGTTAAAATTCTGGATGGAGAATGGATTTAAGGTTGCGGTTATTACAGGAGCTTCAAGAGGGCTTGGAAAAGAGATTGCCTTGACGCTCGGGAAAAGCGGCTATAATGTTGCCGTGAATTATCTTGCATCAGAGAAAGAGGCGATGAAAGTGGCTGATGAGATTGCCTCAGATACACTTTTAATAAAAGCTGATGTCGGTGACATAAAGCATGTTGAGAAAATGGCAGAGGCGGTTTACGAGAAGTGGGGAAGGGTGGATGTCCTTGTAAATAACGCAGGGATAACAAAAGACAGTTTGATGATTAAAATAAAAGAGGAAGATTGGGACGAGGTTCTGAGGGTAAATCTTAAAGGATGCTGCAATACTATCAGGGTATTTTCTCATTTTATGATAAAATCAGGAGGAGGGCATATTATAAATATCTCCTCGTATTCAGGGCTTAAAGGAAGAGAGGGGCAGGCAGCGTACAGCGCGTCAAAGGCAGCGGTTCTCGGCCTGACTTATACTGCGGCGAAAGAGCTTGCTGAATACAATATCAGAGTTAATGCGCTGCTTCCGGGATATATGCAGACTGAAATGGGAAAGGCA
Source organism: uncultured Nitrospiraceae bacterium (assembly GCA_964532335.1). Lineage (GTDB taxonomy): Bacteria > Nitrospirota > Thermodesulfovibrionia > Thermodesulfovibrionales > UBA1546 > UBA1546. The sequence continues at coordinate 27,547 of CAZHHV010000003.1, read as the reverse complement.
TCTGAGAAGGCAATGACGACGGCAAGAAATGAGAGCATTACAGGAAAATTATCCGGTCCGAAGGATGCAGCCGGGTTTATTGTTTATCTCTTGACGACAGATAACATAACAGGACAGGTTTTCAGTCTTGAAAGCAGAATCATTTAAAAGCTGACAGCTGTCAGCTGATAGCTATCAGCTGGGATGAGAGGTTTATGGCAAAGGGTTTTTTTGTAACAGGGACTGACACCGGGGTTGGCAAAACCGTAGTGGCAGCAGCTTTGATAAAGGCTGCGGGTCTGCTTGGATGGAAGGCGTGCGGTAGGAAGCCCGTTGAAACAGGCTGTATCAGAGAAGGAAACGTAATGGTGCCTTCTGATGGTATGTTCCTGAAAGAAATTGCACATATGGACGAAACAGTAAGCCATATAACCCCCTGCTGTTTTGAACATGAACTTGCGCCAATGGTTTCTGCTGAAATGGAAGGGACATCTGTTGATCTCAATAAGATAAGAAAAGCGTTTGATAAACTGGGAAGGACATATCAGGCGATTATCGTCGAAGGGGTTGGAGGATTATTAGCCCCTATAAACAAAGATTACTTTGTTCTTGACCTTGCCAGAGAAATGGGGCTTCCGTTGGTTGTTGTGGCAATGCCAGGACTCGGAACAATAAACCACACATTGCTTACAGTAAATTATGCGCTGAAAGAAGGACTCAATGTTGCCGGTATAATTATAAATTATGCCTATCAGTCTGAAGGCAGCATAGCAGAAAAGACGAACCCTCAGGTTATAGAACAGCTAAGTCCTGTCCCGCTTATCGGTATTTTTCCTTACCTTGATGATATGTCGGATGAGGCATTTGAGAAAACAGTCTTAAAAAATCTGAACATGGAAATTATCAGAAAGTATCTTTAAATAAAAGAATTTATCAAAGTTTTGTTTTGGGGTAAAAATGATGACATGTTTTTCTTTGTCATTCCTGCGAAAGCAGGAATCCAGACGTCGTCCCCGTGAAAACGGGGAACCAGAATGCAAAGGAAGAACTGGATGCCCGATTAAAAATTTCGGGCATGACAGCAAATAGCACATGGATTCCGCATCAAGTGCGGAATGACATTATAAATTTGGAAACTGATACCCTATAGCATGTTTTGGCAAATACATGACTAATCAAAAACTCAGGATAGGCAAAATTCCTTATGCAAACCTGTTCCCGATATTTTATATGCTTGAGAGGGAATGTGATTGTTCCGGATATGAATTTGTAGAGGGTGTGCCTTCCGCCCTCAACAAGATGCTCAGGACAGGAGAGGTTGATGTCAGTCCTTCGTCATCCATAGAATATCTGAGACACAGCGATGAGTATGCAATTGTAGAGAACCATTCAATAAGCTCAATCGGGCCAGTCGGAAGCATTATTCTTCTCAGCAGAAAACCAATAGAGGAATTAAACGGACTGCCGGTTCTTACATCATCCCAGTCTGAGACGTCTGTTGCCCTGCTTGATATAATATTCAAAAAGTTTTACGGGATAAGATGCAGCCTGAAGTCAGTGGATATTGGCTATCAGCTATCAGCTATCAGCAATCAGCTATCAGAGGCGTATCTTCTAATCGGCGACGATGCGCTTAAAGCAGTTAAGAGTTATGATTTAAAAGTTAAAAGTGAAAGTAAAAACTCTCAACTCTTAACTCCCAACTCTCAACTTTTTTACATCTATGACCTTGGGGAGCTATGGCAAAAACACACAGGACTGCCTTTTACTTATGCATTGTGGATTTATAAAAAGAACTGCTGCGAGGAAAAGGCTGAACTCCTGAAGAGATTTAAAAGCGATTTGAACAGGTCAAAGAAATGCGCATTGGAAAACTTCAAAATGATTGCCACGGAATCACCGCTAAAAGGTATTTTGACTGAGAACGAGCTTATTGCCTACTGGAAACAGATTTCTTATGACTTCGGAGACGAGCATAAAAAGGGTCTTGAACTTTTCAGGAAGTATTCAGAGGAATTGGGGCTGATATAGGAATTGGAATGGGTGACGGTGGTTTTTGGAAAATATGAAAGTTTGTTAAAAATTATAAAACAGGATATGGTAAAATGTAGTCATGTTGAAGGTGTTTTATGCATAAGATAACCGATGTAAAGACGCTTGAAGGATTCCGGATTTGGATAAAGTTTTCGGATAATGTTGAAGGCGTGGTTGACCTTTCTGATGTTGCCGGTAAGGGTGTTTTTTCAGTTTGGAAAGACCGCGCGGTTTTTGAGGCTGCTTTCATCGATCCCGTGAGTCATACAGTTGCATGGCCGGGCGGCATTGATTTGTGTCCTGATTCGCTTTATGCTGAATTAACCGGAACCAAGATCAGCTCACAACTGACACATGCCTGAGATAAGCAGGTTTTTTGGAATTATCATCTACATCTACTTCAGAGAACATAACCCGCCGCATTTCCACGCTGTTTACGGAGAAACCGAGGCATTAATCGAAATAAAAACGCTTGGGGTTTTAACCGGCAGCCTGCCGCCACGGGCATTGGGTCTTGTGACGGAATGGGCAACCATGCATCAAAATGAACTCATGAAAGCATGGGAGCAGGCATCCAGCTATCAAATTCCCGGCAAGATTGAACCTTTAAAATAGACTTTTTGAGCAGTAAAGCTTTAAAAGGCTGGGCTGCTGCCGCACGGCTTGACTTCTCGTAGCATCGGCGAAGAGTCGCCGTGGTGACCCCGCTTGCAGGCTTCCGCGTTGTATTGTTATAATGCGGCAGGTTTTGGGAGAGGATAGACTTGATTATCTTAGATTAATATGTTATGCAGACCAATTTCATGGATAAGATTGCCGTGATCGATGTGTTTTGCGGCATCGGCGGGCTGACCCACGGCTTCGTGAAGGAGAAATTCAAAGTAGTTGCCGGGATTGACTTAGATGATTCCTGCCGATATGCTTACGAAAGAAATAATGGGGCAATGTTCATCGCCAAAGACATCACCGAAATTAATGCAGATGAAATTATTGACTTATTTGACGATGCAGAGATAAGAATTCTGGTCGGTTGCGCGCCTTGTCAGCCATTTTCCAAACATACTCAAAAGGAAAAGGATAGAGAGGATAGGCAAGATTGGGGATTGCTTTATCATTTTTTTAAATTGATTAAGAAAACAAAACCTGTAGTTGTTTCAATGGAAAATGTACCGC
>CAZHHV010000003.1:22653-24351 GCA_964532335.1 uncultured Nitrospiraceae bacterium | reverse complement strand
GGCAAAATGTTTATTGTCCCGACTATGGAATTCCTCAGAAGCGAACGAGATTAGTATTATTAGCTTCGAAGTTGGGAGAAATAAATTTGATTGACCCAACGCACAAACCTGAAAATTACAAAACAGTCAAAACGGCCATTGGTCATTTAGGACCGATAAAAGCCGGTAGTTCATCTAAAAAGGATAGATTACATAGGTCGGCGGGTTTATCGAGGCTCAATCATGAAAGGATAAAGAAATCAGTACCCGGTGGCTCATGGCGTGACTGGGATGAGACTCTGCGGGCGGATTGTCATCGGAAAGAGTCTGGTGATACTTATAGTTCTGTTTATGCAAGGATGGAATGGAATAAACCGTCACCTACTATTACCACACAGTTTTTTAGTTTTGGAACAGGGCGATTTGGGCACCCCGAGCAAGATAGAGCCATTTCAATAAGAGAGGGCGCCCTATTACAAACATTTCCTTTAAAATATAAATTTTCACCTCCCACTTCACACTTGGATCTTAGACGAGCGGGGAAACACATAGGCAATGCTGTACCCGTAAGATTGGGCAAGATAATCGGGAAAAGTATTATTAAGCATTTTGAGAAATATTATGCAGAAACAACCAGAAAGTAAAAATTTTTCGTTTGAAATTTCCTTGAGTATCCTAAATCACTTAGGGAGAAATTTATACAGAAGCTTTGCAACCGTCCTTGGAGAGGCGATTTCTAACGCATGGGATGCGAATGCCGAGAATGTACGCATTTATATAAGTAAAGAAAAGAACAGCTTTTTTATAAAAGACGACGGAATGGGTATGACAGCAGATGATTTTCAAAATAAGTTTTTGAAGATCGGATATTCGAAAAGAAAGGAGGGGAAAGTTTCTCCTCAAAAAAAGAGACCATACATTGGCAGAAAGGGCATAGGGAAATTGGCACTGTTATCATGTGCAGAGAAAATAACCGTTATATCAAAAATGCATGGCGGGGATTATATCGGTGGAGTTATCGATAATTCGGGGCTGGATCAAGCTATAACTGACGACTTGACACCAAGGGAATATCTATTGGGAGAATATAAAATAGATGCGTTTAGCCAGTACATAAAAGACCATGACAAAGGCACAATTATTTATTTTGAAAATATCAAAGACGGTATAAAACATAGCTTAGATTTTTTAGAAAAGATCGTTGCTATGTATTTTCGATTCTCTCTCTTGGATAAAGACTTCAATATATATATGAACAAAAAGCCGATAACTCATAACAGTTTGAACGATCTTGCTTTAAAAACTGAGTTTCTATGGAAAATAAATGATCTCCAAGACCCATATTTTCAGATGCTTCACACAAAAGAACAAAATAAAATTGATATAAAAGGAAATGTTAATGGATTTATTGCCTCTGTTGGAAAACCGCGAGACCTGAAAATACTTACTGTGGACGAAAGGGTCGGTGTCGATCTGTTTGTCAATGGGCGACTGAGGGAAAGAGATATTTTAAAACACATTCCCACAGCGAGGGTTGTCGAAAGTTACTTATACGGGCAGATCCATTATGACGACTTGGATGATGATGTGGACAGGTTTACAAGCAGCCGCGAGGGTATTGTTGCTGATGACTCCAAATATAAAAAGTTCTTGGAAACCTTAAAGAAAGAGGGTATAAGTAAAATTCTCGAAGATTGGGATAAACGGAGAAGAAAGCAT
>CAZHHV010000003.1:0-22643 GCA_964532335.1 uncultured Nitrospiraceae bacterium | reverse complement strand
ACAGAAAATACAACTATCACAAAAAAAGAGAGAAAGGCTGAAGAACTATATAATGCAGTTTCCGAAGAATACACTTTTCCTAAAGATTCAAAAAATCAGAAAAAGGTTGATGGGTGGGTTAATGATTTGGGTGCTGACGCAAGATATAATTTTGCGTCTTATGCGGAATGTTTTATATCCGAAAACCTAATCAGAAAATATATTCAAGAAAAGAAGGTTCCCCTCTCTCCTGAAGCACAAAAAGAATTTGAAAAATGGAGAAATAAAGAAACAGACAGTAAGAAGAAAGGGAATATATCCATAGAAATCAGAAAAACAAACACTAAATTAAGTTATTTAACTATGGATGGTCTTGCAAATCTCGTTGATAAAAAAGATCCTTTGAAGGACGCATGCCTTTCAAGAGATGCGAACGAGTATAAGCCGGTTAGAGATGCCCTTGCACATACAGCCCTCCTAACCGATGCGGCAAAGCAAAAATTAACGACTGTTTATTCCAATATAAAAAGATTTATGGGCCGATAAAGATACATAAGTCATGCCTTTTTTAAAGAGAAGCAAAAAACAAATTAGTTCTTATAAAATGTCCCGCGTAAAATCGAAAAACACTTCTATTGAAAAATCGCTCGGAAAAGCACTATGGGCCGCAGGCTTGCGATATAGAAAACATCATAAGAAACTGGTTGGCACTCCCGATTTTGTTTTACCTAAATACAAGATAGCTATTTTTTGCGATAGTGCTTTCTGGCATGGATATAAAAAGATGCGAACTAAACGCCATGCATTCAAAAGCAACGTTAAATTCTGGACTCTAAAAATAAAGAGAAATATAGAAAAAGATAAAGAAGTTAATAAACAGCTAAGAAGACAGAAATGGAAAGTTTTGCGGTTCTGGGACTTTCAAATAGAAGAAAATCTTGGTAAGTGTATCAAAGCAGTTCTTCGGGAAGCCCCAAAAAATAAATAGGACAAAACTAATTAGGCCCAGCGACCGGTTTTTCAATAGTTCCACCCGCCTCGGTGAGTCACTTCATGACAGTCTCAAAGAGCCATAATCTATTCGCTAACTCAGATTCAGGCTCAGCGCTTGTTTCATTTATGCATAAACCTGTTTCTGTGCCTTCACAGTAAGCTCCAGTCCCATAGCATGAAGCAAGGTCAGCAGGCTCTTTATCTCGGGGTTGCCCCTCTTTGAAAGCATGCGATAAAGATTTTCTCTGTTAAGATGAGCCTTTGCCGCTATTGTTGATATTCCCCCTTTAGCCTCCGCAATATTTCTTAGAGCAAGAAGGAATAACTCGCGGTCTCCCTCTTCAATTGCCGCATTCAGGTATGCTGCAGCCTCTTTAGGATTTTTCAGGCTTTCAATAAGATCTTCCTGATAATTCTTTTTTAATTTTACTGCCATTTATATCACCTCCGTTTAAATGCTTTCCAGTATTCTTTTGCACAGGCAATATCTTTGTTCTGCGATGCTTTATCTCCGCCAAGCAGGAGCAAAACAATTGTATTTCCTGCAAATGCATAATACACGCGGTATCATGGACCATAGTCAATCTTTAATTCATGCACGCCTTCGCCAACAGACTTTGCATGCCCGAAATTCCCCAGCCTCACTCTGTCAAGAGAAATGCGAATCTTTGCACGTGCATGAATATCTTTCAGCCCCTCAAGCCAAGCCTTGAATGGAATTCTGCCGTTTTCGCTAATGTAATATTCAAGGGTGAAAGAACATGCTTTCATTAAGTTGATAGTAGCTTATAAACCACACTATTGTCAAGATGCTGAAAATTGAATTGGGAAATTGAACAGGGACAGCGGCCGGTTTTTCAATAGCTCCACTGCCTCGGTGAGGCACTTCATGACAGTCTCAAAGTGCCGTAGTGCTAAGAAAAATAAATAGTCCTGATAATGAAAAAAAGGTTGATAAAATTAAATATGTTATGATAATGATATAGTTAATGAGAGGAGGTTGAAGATGCCAAGAGCAAGTGCTTTGGGAAGGATTGAAAAGGAAGTAGAGAAGCTCTCGCCTCAGGAGCAGCTGAAGCTTGTTGAAAGACTTGCGCATCAACTGAGGAAGACAGGCATTTCAGTGAAAAAGCAGCTTGACTGGTCCGGCATTTACGGCATTGGCAAGGGATTATGGAAAGAAGATGCGCAGGACTATGTTAATCGGCTTAGAGAGAATAGGGAATGACTCTTTCAGAAGAGCTTGCCCTGATTAACACAATCTTCATTGACACATCTCCTGTTATTTATTTCATAGAAGCCCATCCGCAGTTCGGCCCTCTTGCAAAAGAAGCAGTAACGTCATTTCAGTTCGGTAATCTGAATGCATTTTCTTCTGTCATAACATTAACCGAAGTTTTGCCTAAGCCGGTTGAAAGCGGTGATGAAAAACTCGTCAGGAAGTTTGCTGACTTTCTTAAACATGGCAAGAATCTGACCATGATAGAGATATCAGAAAGAATTGCTGAGTCAGCCGGAAAGTTGAGAGGCAGGTATTCGTTTCTCAAGACGATTGATGCAATACAGATTGCTGCTGCCATAGATGTTGGTGCTGATGCTTTCCTTACAAATGACGCTAAACTGAAACAGATAAAAGAAATAAAAATTTTTGTTCTGAAAGACTTTTTATAGAAGTTCTGGAAATTCGTTCAAACACCCGCATTCTCCTATCACAAAAATAAATAAACCTATTAAGATTGATGGCTTGCAAAATAAGCCGGTAATTGGATAAAATTATAGACTTTTATTGTGGAGGGGAAAAATGGCTGATATGGTTGAAATCCGGTGGCACGGAAGGGGAGGTCAGGGAACCGTTACTGCTGCAAAGGTGCTTGCTGACGCATGCCTCAGCAGCGGAAGACATGTGCAAGCATTCCCTGAATACGGGCCTGAAAGGGCCGGCGCGCCTCTGAGGGCATATAACAGGATTAGTTCTAAGGAATTAAGGATGCACTGTCCTGTTTTGAATCCTCAGATTGTAAGTATTGTTGACGCTACTTTGCTTGACAGCATCAACGTTGCTGAAGGCGCTACAAAAGATGCAATTTTTCTTGTCAACACATCGAAGAATTCTGAAGAAATAAGGGTGAAGCTCAAAGCAAAACCGGAACAAAAGATTTTTACTGTTGATGCTTCAAAGATAGCAATAGACTGCATCGGAAGGGCGCTGCCGAATGCTCCCATGCTCGGAGCCATATGCAAGGCAACCAATATTGTTACTCTGGATAATCTTCTTGAAGACGTCAGGAAGAGCTTCGGCAAGAAATTCCCACAGAAGATAATAGATGGAAATCTTGAAGCTGCAAGGCGCGGATACGGGGAGGTAAAAGAAGGATGAAGCTTAAAGGATGGAGGAATGTGAATCCCGGCGCCGTGGTTACGGAAGCAGGAAGCGCTTTAGAATTCAAGACAGGCTCGTGGAGGGCATATAGACCAAAATGGATAGAGGAAAACTGCATCCAGTGTCTTTTCTGCTGGGCCTACTGCCCTGACATGGCTGTAAATGTTAAGGACGGAAAAATTACAGGGTTTAATTATGACTATTGCAAAGGCTGCGGAATATGCGCTCTTGAGTGTCCGGGGAAAAAAGGGAACAAGGCGATAGTCATGGAAGAGGAGGGCAAATAATGGCAAAGATAGTTGCTGCTACGGGAAATGAGGCTGTTGCAGAGGCATTGAGACAGGTAAACCCTGATGTAAGCGCTGCATACCCTATAACTCCGGCAACGGATATAATGCAGAGATTTACAAGTTTTGTATCAGACGGCAAGGTAAAGACCGAGATGATTCTTGTTGAAAGCGAGCACAGCGCAATGAGCGGGTGCATAGGCGCATCCGCCGCAGGCGGAAGGGTTATGACCGCTACCTCTTCGCAGGGACTGGCGCTTATGTGGGAAGAATTATTCATCGCTTCAGGCACAAGGCTGCCGATAGTCATGGCTCTGGTAAACAGGGCCTTGTCAGCGCCTTTAAATATACACGGAGACCACTCGGATGGAATGGGCGCAAGAGACTGCGGATGGATACAACTCTGGTCTGAGAATGCTCAGGAGGCGTATGACAATACAATTCAGGCCTTCCGCATTGCAGAGCACATGGATATAAGGCTTCCTGTCATGGTGTGTCTTGACGGTTTTATCATAAGCCATTCAATAGAGAGGATTGAATATATCGACGATGATGCTGTCAGCAAACTTGTCGGTAAGTATAAGCAGTTGAATCCTTTGCTTGATCTGGAGCATCCTGTGAGTTACGGGCCTTTGATACTCCCGGACTATTATATGGAATACAGAAAGGCGCATGCTGAGGTTATGTCAAAGGTTCCCGGCATTGTATTGGATGTCGCTAAGGACTTTGAAAAAATATCCGGCAGGAAATACGGGCTTTTTGAGGCGTATAGGCTTGATGATGCAGAGATAGGGATTGTTATTCTGAACTCGGCTGCAGGCACATCAAAGGATGTTATTGATTCGTTCAGGGAAAAAGGAATAAAGGCTGGTTTGTTAAAGCCAAGGTTGTTCAGGCCGTTCCCGTACGATGAAATAGGAAATGCGTTAAAGCACCTGAAAGCAATCTGTGTGCTTGACAGGGCTGATGCATTCGGAGGCTCTTACGGGCCCTTGTTCATGGAGACAGCATCAAGCCTCTATCATTATAAGGACAAGCCTGTGGTTGTTAATAAGATATATGGCCTCGGAGGAAGGGATTACATGCCAAGTCATGCGGAGCTTGTGCTTAATGAGCTTATTGAGGTTGCAAATACAGGAAAAGTAAAAATGATTAAAGAATATATCGGAGTGAGGGAGTAATTAGCTTTTAGCTGATAGCTATTAGCTGATAGCCAATACCTAAGGGATTGAGGAGATAAAAAAATGGTGACACCACTTACATTAAAAGAACTTTCAAAAAAAGAAATATTGTTGACATCCGGGCATAGGATGTGTTCGGGCTGCGGCGCTCCTATTATTGTGAAAATGGTTCTTCTTGCTTCGGACTATCCAATAGTTGCAGCCAATGCAACCGGATGTCTTGAAGTCTCTACATGCATATCTGATTACACTGCTTGGAAGATTCCATGGATACATAATGCATTTGAGAATGCTGCGGCAACGCTTTCAGGCGTAGAGACGATGTACAGGTCTTTGAAAAAACAGGGCAAGATTGATAAGGAGATTAAGTTCATCGCATTTGGAGGCGATGGAGGCACTTATGACATAGGGTTTCAGAGCCTTTCCGGAGCAATGGAGCGCGGTCATGACATGCTTTATGTCTGCTATGACAACGGCGCATATATGAATACAGGAATTCAGCGTTCAAGCGCCACTCCTTACGGAGCTGACACGACAACCTGTCCTGCGGGAAGCGTTATCCAAGGCAAGCCTCAGCCAAGGAAAAACCTCACAAAGATAATGGCTGCGCATGATATCCCATACGTTGCGCAGGCGTCGCCAAGCCACTGGAGCGACCTTATAAAGAAAGTAAAAAAGGCGCTTGAAATTAAGGGCCCCAAGTTTATGAACATACTTTCGCCATGTAACCGCGGATGGCGGTCAAGGACAGACGATGCAATAATGCTCAGCAGGCTTGCTGTTGAGACATGCTACTGGCCTTTGTATGAGGTGGAAAACGGCGTTACGAAGGTGACATTCAAGCCAAAGGAAAAAAAGCCTTTGGTGGATTTCCTTAAGCCTCAGGGAAGATTCAAGCATTTTTTTGCGCCTGAAAACGAAAACATGCTTAAAAATTTTCAGGAAATGGTGGATAAAGAGTGGGGATATCTGCTTAAGTCCGCCGAAGGCGGAAAGGCATCAGGAACAGAATAGTTTACAGTTGATTATTAATAGTGTTTCTGATAATTTACTAAGAAACACATAAGCAGAGACACGTTATTTTTTGTCATTCCGTGCTTGACACGGAATCCATGGTTTCCCGTGAAAACGGGAATCAAGTTCCTTATAGTTCCCCGCCTTCGCGGGGACGACGTCTGGATTCCCGCTTTTGCGGGAATGACATTAAAAATGCTGTAGCAAGATTACAGGTATAACAAGTTTAGAGAGGAGATAAGATAGAGGATGGCTGGTTCTGATCTTGTAATGTATGATAATGAGTTCCAGAAGATTGACGGGGAACTCCAGAGACTTCACCAACAGGCAAATGCAAACGTTGTCTTCCTTGTGGATAAAAACGGCCAGCTTATTGCCTCTGCAGGTGACACCCATAATATTGATACCACATCCCTTGCATCACTTACAGCCGGTAATATCGCAGCCACAGGGGGAATTGCAAGGCTTCTTGGAGAAAAGGAATTTACTATCCTCTTTCACGAAGGAGAAAAAGACAATATCCATATATCATTGATTGGACAGAGGGTTATACTTGTTGTGATATTTGACCAGAGGTCTTCACTCGGGCTTGTAAGGCTCAGGGTGAAGAAGACTGCGGAAGTCCTTGCAAGAATATTTGACGAGATAGCGAGCAAGGCGGAAAAAGAAAAAGTGGAAGGCGGCAAATCAGCAGAATCGCCTTTTGCGGAGATAAGTGATGAGGATATTGATAATCTTTTCAAGTAGGTGCAAAGATAAGTGTCTTTTATAAATTATTCTTCCAGAGAAATCAACTGTAAAATCGTATATTACGGTCCGGGGCTTTGCGGAAAGACCACAAACCTTCAATTCATATACAAGAAGACAAACCCTGAACAGAAGGGCAAGCTTATCTCTTTGGCGACGGAGAGTGAGAGAACTCTGTTCTTTGACTTTCTTCCATTGGCGCTTGGCGACATAAGAGGATTCAAGGTAAGGTTTCATCTGTATACAGTTCCGGGGCAGGTCTTTTATGCGGCAAGCAGAAAATTAATCCTTAAGGGAGTGGATGGGGTCATATTCGTTGCTGATTCGCAGATAGAGAGGATGGAGGCGAACATGGAAAGCTTGGAAGATCTCAGTATAAATCTTGCAGAGCAGGGCTATGCCATAGAAAAGCTCCCATACGCAATTCAGTATAACAAGAGGGACCTTCCAAACGTTGCTCCCATGGAAGAGATAAATAAACTTCTCAATGTAAACGGTGTGCAGTGGTTTGAGGGAGTGGCAACTACCGGTGTAGGGGTTTTCGAGACGCTGAAAGGTGTTGCCAAGCAGGTTTTGCTTGAACTAAAAAAACATTATTAGTATCGGTAATCAGTGACAGTGATTAGTGTTAGTAGAAATATTTACTGACACTGACAACTGACACTAAAAACTAAAGAAAAGGAGATATCATGAAAAAGTTTTTTGTAGTGATGTTGGTTTTAGGATTTGCAATAACCGGTTGCGCAAAGAAAGAAGAACAGAAAGGCCAGTATCTTGTAAAGGTAAACGGCGTTACCATAACAAAGGAAGATCTCAAAAAGGAGGTTGAAGCCCTTCCGCCTTTTGCGCAGAAAATGTTTGAGGGCGAGGAAGGAATAGCGAGGCTGATTGATGAACTCATCAAAAAAGAGCTTCTCTATCAGGAAGCTAAGAAGAAAGGGCTTGACAGGGATGCCACATATCTTAAAAAAGTTGCAGATTCTCAGAAACTTATTCTCATAAGCGCGCTTCTTGAAAAGGAGATAGAGGATAAGGCAAGGTTATCCGATAAAGATATAAGGGACTTCTATGAAAAGAACAAGGCTGACTTTATGGTGCAGGGAAAGACAATCGAGTTTGAGAAGATAAGGGATATGCTTGCCCAGCGGTTGACCGCACAGAAACAGAAGGAAGTTTTTGATGGGTATGTTGAAAGTCTAAAGAAGGCATATAAGATTGATGTAAACAAAGAGGCGATTGCAGGTCTTTCCAAGAAAGAGGAGACTAAGAAAGAAGATGTTAAGAAGGAAGAGCCAAAAAAGGAAGAACCCAAGAAAGAAACGCCTAAGAAATAAAAACTAATGGAGGCTCTCATGACGGGAGCCTCCTGAACCAACCCAATTAATTTGCAATTCTATCTGGTTTTGTAACATGGTTCCATTCCTCTGTCATTCTGGCTTGTCCAGAATCTTTCTGAAGGATTCCCGACAGGCGGGAATGACAACAAAATAAGTATTGGTTCTTTGTAACCCGCAATCATTGTCATAGAGCGTTCTATTTTGTTCTTCAATTGCCTAATTCATACTGATAAATGATATACTTCTAATATGCTGAAACTTCGTGACGGCATAGTGGAGCTTTACAGAAAAGTAGCAACATCATTGCCTCCTGATGTTGAAGATGCGCTTAAGGCAGCGTGTGTTTCTGAAAGGAAGGGCTCAAATGCAAGGCATGCTCTGGAGGTAATTCTTGAAAATATACGCCTTGCAAGAGAGACCGCAAGGCCTATTTGTCAGGATACCGGCGTGCCTGTTTTTTATGTTAAGACCCCGATAGGCCTAAGCCAGATTGAACTTGAAAAGACAATCATAGAAGCAACCCGAATTGCAACTGAAAAAGTCCCGTTAAGGCCGAATGCCGTTGATGTAATCACGGATAAAAATACAGAGGACAACACAGGCATAGGATTTCCCGTAATCTATTTCAGGGAAGTGCCTGACAGCACACTTTCAATAGACCTGATGCTTAAAGGCTCAGGCTGTGAAAATGTGGGACAGACATACAAGCTTCCAACTTCGTTGAGCGTTGAGAGTTATAGCGTTATAGGGAAAAAGAAATCTTTAACGCACAACGCTGGACGCCATAACGCCATAACAGTTATTGCAGACAGAGACCTTGACGGCGTAAGAAAATGCGTTCTTGATGCGGTTTATAAGGCACAGGGCAGGGGATGTTCACCATATACCATCGGAGTTGGAATAGGTGCGGCAAAAGACCAGGTTACACGTCTTGCAAAGGAACAGCTTATGAGAAGACTAACTGATACGAATAATATTGAGGTTCTTTTTAAGCTTGAAAAAAGACTGCAGAAGGAAATAAACACTTTGGGCATAGGCCCTCTTGGTTTTGGAGGAAAAACCACTGCTCTCGGTGTAAAGATAGGCGTTAACCACCGCCATCCTGCGTCTTACTTTGTGGATATATCTGTATGCTGCTGGGCCAACAGAAGAGGAAGGCTGATATGGTAGAAAAGTTAAGACCCCAATTTGCCGATAGACTGGATTGGCTTTCGCTTCCGCAGATATTTTTCTGTCGTTCTAAAGCTCATTCCGCTACAGCCGCAAAACTCACCCTTCGGGTTCAGACAGTTGCGGCTGTTCACGCTACATTCGCTAAGAACGAAAACGAAAAATCTCTAATGTCGCTCAAACCAACCAAGTCTATCTATATTTCGGGGTTAAGAGTTAAGAGTTAAAAGTTATGAAAGAGAAAATAATAAATCTGCCATTAACAAAAAAAGATGTCATGGGGCTTCATGCCGGAGATGTGGTTTTAATAAACGGCATGATAGTAACCGGCAGGGATAAAATACATAAGTTTCTCTTCTACGAGAGGCCGTCAAAGAAGGATATTCCTTTTAATCTCAGCGGGACGATTATCTATCATTGCGGGCCTATAGTAATCCCCCCTCACCCCCCTTTAGAAAAAGGGGGCAGGGGGGATTTTCGGGTAATTGCGTCGGGGCCGACAACAAGCATAAGGGTTGAAACATATGAACACAGGATAATATCTTCGTACAGAATCAGGGGCATTATGGGAAAGGGCGGCATGTGCGAGCGCACTCTGGATGCAATGAAGAAAAATGGATGCGTATATTTTCATACCATAGGAGGCGCAGCAGCGTATCTTGCTGACAGGGTAAAAAGGGTTGTTGATGTCTGGAAGCTCGAAGAGTTCGGTGTTCCTGAGGCGATGTGGCTGCTGGAGGTGGAGAATTTCCCTGCGATAGTGACGATGGATGCACACAGAAGAAGCCTGCATAGCGATATTGCTAAGAAATCGGGTTCAGCGCTAAAGAAGCTTATAAAATGAGAGTGTACATTATTAATAGGCCGGGCAGTCTCTCGCTTCCTGCGATATTTTTCGACAGTTCTAAAGCTCATTACGCTACATCCTCGAAACTCGGTCGTGCCGACCTCAGACAGTCGAGCCTGTGGCCGCTCCATTTCGCTAAGAACTGTTACCGAAAAATCTCGAAAGTCGCTCAAAACAGCCCAGCCTATAAGTTAAAAGTTTTTCTATTTTTAAACTATTCACTATTTACTATTCACTATTCATTCTTGTCATGATATTCATTGCTGGCGCATCGGGTTTTGTCGGCGGGCATCTTATAGATGCACTGCTGAAAAACGGTTATAAGCTCAGGTGTCTTGCCCGCTCTGAGAAAGCGGAAAAAGCATTAAGAGAAAAAGGCATTGATGTTTGCTCAGGAGACATCACAAGTCCTGAGACAATTGAAGGGGCGTTGGACGGGGTGGATTTTGTAATTCATCTCGTGGGGATAATAGAAGAGAAGGGGCCATCCACTTTCAGGAAAGTTCATGTGGACGGGACAAAGAATCTGATTGCTGAGGCGAAGAGGGCAGGGGTGAAACACTTTTTTTATCAGAGCGCTCTCGGCGCTGACAAGAGTTCATGGTCAGGCTATCTCAGGACAAAGGCTGAGGCTGAGGAGATAGTGGCATCATCAGGCATTCCGTTTACAATCTTCAGGCCCTCGCTGATAATTGGCAAATGGGATGGGTTTACAAAAAAGCTGAGAGACCTCATAAAAATATCTCCTGTTATTCCTATTCCCGGCGCCGGCAAATCAAGATTGCAGCCCATTTATATAAACGACTGGGTAAGCTGTATGCTAAAAGCGCTTGCATCGCCTGATTCGTTCAAGGGGATATTTGAGATTGGCGGGCCGCAGCAGCTTACATACAATGAAATAGTCAAGGGCCTTGCCGATGTAATGAAATCAAAAAAAACAATAACACACATACCTATGGGGCTTATGAAGCTTGGAGCATTGATTGCTGAAAAGACCATTCCTTTCCTGCCTGTAAGCTCCGAGCAGCTAAGGCTGCTTGAAACTGACAATATATGCGATATGCATTCTGTGGAGAAAAACTTTGGATTCAAACCCGTAAAATATAAAGACGCCTTAAAGGAATTTATCAATAAATGAATTTTTACGTTAGGAGAGACAGCGGCCTCAGCTTGCAAACAGAATCTCCTTTAAAGTAATATTTTACTAATACGGTCATTAGTAAGGACACATGCAATTTAATAGTAACGTCATGCCCGAAGTTCTTAATCGGGCATCCAGAGGCTTTCTGGATGCCCCTGTTAAGCCGGAGAATGACAAGAAGGATGTATTCTTTTAATAACCACAAGAGGATTTTATGCAGGACATCGTTAAAAGTATTATCCAGAAAAATGATTCAAAGATAGTGATGGTTGTTCTTGACGGTCTCGGAGGGCTTCCGATGCACGGCAAGAGCGAACTGGAAGTTGCTGACATTCCGAATCTTGATATGATCGCAAGGAATTCAGCATGCGGACTTCATACGCCCGTGTCTTACGGTATAACTCCCGGAAGCGGACCCGGGCATTTGGCGCTCTTTGGCTATGACACAATAAAGTGGCAGATAGGAAGAGGTGTGCTTGAGGCTCTCGGGCTCGGAATAGAATTAAAAAAGACCGATATAGCTGTCAGGTGCAATTATGCGACAATTGAAAATGGTGTTATTAAAGACAGGCGCGCAGGCAGAATACCAACAGAGAAAAGCCGAAAGATTACAGAAAGGCTGCAAAAGAAAATAAGTAAGATTGAAAACGCAGAAGTGATTTTTGCTCAGGGGATGGAGCACAGGTTTGCCGTTGTTTTGAGATTCCCTGCGCCGCTGGAAAAGGGCGCAGCAGATATTATGGATACAGACCCTCAGAAAGAGGGAAACCCTCCGGTCAAAGTTACACCGATGTGTCCACAGGCAGAAAAGGTTGCGAAGATTATAGAAAAACTGGTAAAGGCAGTGACAGAAATCATCAGGAATCAGGATACGGCAAACTCTATCCTGCTCAGAGGTTTTTCTCAAGCGCCTGATATGCCGCATTTTGAGGAAGTGTACGGACTTAAATCAGTTGCAATTGCAACTTATCCGATGTACAGGGGGCTTGCAAAACTCATCGGCATGGATGCCCCTGCCGTAACAGGCGGCGTAAAAGAAGAGATAGATTTTCTGAAGCAGAATTATAAGAAATATGACTTCTTTTTTGTCCATATAAAGAAGGTGGATTCTTACGGAGAGGATGGCAATTTCAAAGAGAAGGCGGCGGAGATTGAAAGATTTGACCACATTCTGCCGAGAATCCTTGCGCTGGAACCGGAGGTCTTAATCATTACAGGCGACCATTCAACGCCATCTTTGCTTAAAAGTCATAGCTGGCACCCGGTGCCTTTAATTCTCAATTCCGCTTATGTCTTTGGAGGACTCTGCAATTCTTTTTCAGAGAGGGAGTGCACCAGAGGAGAACTCGGAATATTCCCCACAGTTAATCTCATGCCATTAGCGCTCGCAAATGCATTGCGTCTCAAGAAATTCGGTGCGTAACTCAGCCATCAGCCATCAGCCATCAGCCATCAGCCTGATTGACACCCATTGTCACCTTGAGATGACTGAATTTGATGAGGACAGGGATGCTGTAATACAAAGGGCTATAGAAGCAGGCATAGATGCTGTTATTACAGTGGGTTCTGATCTAAAAGGCAATATCGGGAGTCTAAGGCTTTCTGAAAAATATGATTTCATCTACTCATCAGTCGGCATACATCCTCATGACGCAAAGGATTTTACAGAGGAAGTTTATAAGCAAATAAAAAAGTGGGGGAGTGAATACAGGATACAGGATACCCCCCTCAATCCCCCCTTACTAAGGGGGGAACTAAAGGGGGGCAAGGTTGTTGCAATCGGCGAGACCGGGCTTGATTATCATTACGACAACTCGCCTCGTGATGTTCAGAAAGAGGTTTTTAAAAAGCATTTACTTCTTGCAAAAGAGCTTGAACTGCCGGTAATCATACACAGCAGGGAGGCAAAGAAAGATACGCTTGAAATACTCGCAGATTCAGGGATAAGCAGGGGAGTCCTGCACTGTTTTTCAGGAGACATGGATATGGCGGAGAAGGCTATGGAGATGGGGCTTTACATATCCATAGCAGGACCTGTGACATTTAAGAACGCAAAGAAATTACGGGAGATAACAGAGGCAATTCCTGATGATTATCTCCTCATAGAGACGGATGCTCCATATCTCACACCCGAACCGTTCAGAGGTAGAAGGAATGAACCGTCTTTTTTAAGGAATACCGCTGAAAAAATAGCGGAATTGAGAAGAGTGAGCATTGAAGATATCGCAAGGATTACAACACTCAATGCAAAACGGCTTTTCAGAATAGGAAAGTCCATTCAGGAAGGGGAGATAGCCTATAAGATACGAGACAGCCTTTATCTCAATATAACGAACAGGTGCACAAACAAGTGCTCGTTTTGCGTGAGGTTTCATAGCGACTATGTGAAGGGGCATAACCTCAGGCTTTCCGTTGAACCGACAGAAGAAGAACTTAAAACAGCAATAGGCGACCCTGTTCAATATAAAGAGATTGTTTTCTGCGGTTATGGCGAGCCGTTTCTGAGGTTTGATGTAGTTAAAAATATTGCCCGGTGGATAAAAGACAGAGGCGGCAGGGTCAGGATTAATACAAACGGGCACGGCAGCATTATAAACCGCCGGAACATATTTCCTGAATTAAAAGGTTTCGTGGATGTCATCTCTGTCAGCCTTGATGCGCCTGATGAGAAGGTTTACGACAGGATATGCAATCCTGATTTTAAGAATGCATTCCATGAGGTCCTATCATTCATAAAGGAGGCAAAGCAGTATATTCCTGATGTTCAGGCTACTGTTGTTGAAATGGAAGGCGTTGATGTTGAGGAGTGCAGGAAGATTACAGATGAATTAGGTGTAAAGCTCAGGGTAAGGAAGCTGGATGTTATCGGTTAAACTCCTGCTTGATAAGTTTTACAGCGAATACGATTTTAAAGAAAAGATACTCCATGACCCGATAGAATTTCCTCACAGATATAAAAGGCGTGAAGATATAGAAATCGCCGGCTTTATTGCCTCGTGTTTTGCCTACGGGAAAGTTAGTTTATTTAAGCCTGTAATAGAAAAAATCCTCTCGGCAATGCGCGGCAGCCCATACAATTTTCTCATGGAGTTTAAAGCAAAAAAAGACGGCAGGCTGTTCTCAGGGATAAAGTACAGGTTTAACGAGAATAAGGACGTCATCTGCCTTCTTCATATAATCAGTCATCTGCTGAGAAGCCATAAATCCATAGAGAATGTCTTTAAGAGTTTTTATAAAAAAACCGATTCTGATACAGGCAAGGCCCTGACAGGCTTTATAGATTACGCCCTTAAGACAGACACATCCGATGTTTACGGGAAAAATTTAAAGCCGGGTGGTTTGCTCCAGTTCTTTCCTTCGCCTTCAAAAGGCAGCGCATGCAAGAGGATGAACCTTTTTCTGAGGTGGATGATAAGGAAGAGGGACATTGATTTTGGCGTCTGGAAGGGCATACCTGAAAACAAGCTCATCATACCTCTGGACACTCACATAGCGAGGATTTCAAGGTGCCTTGGCTTTACAAAACGCAAATCTCAGGATTGGAAAATGGCTGTTGAGATAACAAACGCATTAAAGAAACTTGATTCCGAGGACCCGCTTAAATATGATTTTGCAATGTGCCATTACGGAATAGCAGGGCTGTGCAGTTCAAAGAAAAGCAGAAGAGACAATAATTGTAAAAAGTGTTTGTTGAAAAATCCTTTGTGATTTGTCATTCCTGCGAAAGCAGGAATCCAGACGCTATTTCGGAAATACTGGATTCCGTGTCAAGCCCCGTTAGAAAAGATTTTCTAAGCGGGGCAAGCACGGAATGACAAAAACAAAAAACGCGCTCATTTTAGATAGCATTCAGGCAGTAGAAAGAACTTCCTTAATGACTTCAGCCATCTCGTTTATGTTATATGGTTTCTGGATAAAACCCGCCTCGCCATTGTCAAAGACCTGATCCAGGCTTTTCACCCTTTTTATTTTTTTTATAATTGACAATATTCTGGGGGCTATGCTTTAATATCTATGCCTTTAAGGATAGCCCTGCGAGGTTAAGAAGGCAAAGGAGGCAGCGTGAGCTGCAAACATGAAAAACACATTAACCTTCCCTGCCGCAAGATGGGAAGGTTTTTTTATGCCCGTAAGCCTATCAATATAAACGCATTTTCGGAGTTTGCCTATGCCTAAAGAACTGCTTGATAAAAAAGACATAGACAGGATACTTGCGCGGATGGCGCATGAAATCCTTGAGAAGAACAAGGGGACCAAAGACCTCTGCCTTGTGGGCATACAGAGGGGCGGGGTGCATCTTGCAAAGAGGCTTGCGGGCAAGATTAAGGAGATAGAGGGCAAGGAAATTCCTGTCGGCTCTCTTGATATAGCCTTTTACAGGGATGACTTGAGCATCAGAAAGAAACAGCCTGCGGTCAGAAGGACAGAGGTGCCCTGCGAGATAACGGATATGAAGGTGGTCCTTGTTGATGACGTTCTTTTTACGGGCAGGTCCATAAGGGCTGCTATGGATGCGCTAATGGATATGGGACGGCCCTCTTGCATACAGCTTGCAGTTTTGATAGACAGGGGGCACAGGGAGCTTCCGGTAAGGGCTGATTTTGCAGGTAAAAATATACCAACGGCAATAGATGAGAATGTAGAGGTCAGCCTTGAAGAAGACGGGCTTGAGGATAAGGTGACGATAAAATGAAAATGCCATCGGGCAGGAACAGAATCTGTCATTCCGACTTGTTCGGAATCATTCTGCGATTCCTGACAAGCAGGAAGGATGCTGGACAAGCCAGCATGACAGGATAGAGGTATTTTTAGAATGAAACTTTCTTCAAAGGATTTGCTTGGCATAAAGGAACTCACAAAAGACGAGATAATCCTTATCCTTGATACGGCATCAGGATTTAAGGACGTGCTTAAGCGTGATATCAAGAAAGTCCCTGCCTTGCGAGGAAAGACTGCTGTTAATCTCTTCTTTGAGCCTTCAACAAGGACGAGAACTTCGTTTGAACTTGCGGAAAAAAGGCTGAGCCTCGATGTCTTAAACCTGTCGGTTACAACAAGCAGTGTTGTAAAGGGAGAAAGCCTTATAGATACAGCTCTCAATGTTCAGGCGCTCGGCGCTGATTTCATGGTGATAAGGCATTCCTCGTCAGGCGCGCCGCACCTCATCGCAAAACACATTAACGCCACTGTTATAAACGGAGGCGACGGCATAAACGAACATCCGACGCAGGCTCTGCTTGACGCATTTACAATCAAAGAAAAGATAGGAAGGATTGAAGGATTAAAGATTGCGTTAGTCGGTGATATACTTCACAGCAGGGTAGCAAAGTCAAATATCTATTTGCTGACTAAATTTGGCGCAGAGGTCAGGCTTATAGGCCCTCCCACATTAGTCCCGAAGGAACTGGAACAACTCGGCGTGAAGGTTTTCCATGATATGGACTCAGGACTGGATGGTGTTAATGCTGTTATGGTGTTGAGGATTCAGATGGAAAGGCAGGGCAAGGGCTTTTTCCCATCCACGCTTGAATATTCAAAGAACTGGGGTCTTACTTCAGAGAGACTCTTCAAGGCTGACAAGGATGCCATTGTAATGCATCCCGGACCTATGAACCGCGGGGTGGAGGTGGCTTCTGATGTTGCTGACGGGCCAAGGTCTGTGATACTTGAGCAGGTTACCAACGGGCTTGCTGTAAGGATGGCAGTGATGTATTTGCTGGCAGGAGTGAGGGAGTGAGAAGGCCGCTCATACAAAAATCCGAATGTCATTCCGACTTGTTCGGAATCATTCTGCGATTCCTGACAAGCAGGAAGGATGCTGGACAAGCCAGCATGACAGAAAAGAAGAGTTATGAAAATATTAATTAAGAATGGACACATAATAGACCCATCACAGGGAATAGATGGGATAGGCGATATATTAATCGAGGATGGGAAGATAAAAGCTATCAGCCATCAGCCATCAGCCATCAGCAGTCAAAAGATAAAAAACTCTGAACTAAGAACTATTGACGCATCTGGTCTTTATATTATGCATGGACTTATTGACATGCATACACATCTCAGGGAACCGGGATATGAATACAAGGAAACTATAAAGACAGGGACGATGGCTGCCGTTAAAGGCGGGTTTACAACAGTCTGCGCAATGCCTAACACAAACCCTGTCAACGATAATTCAAGCGTTACGGATTTTATAATCAGGAAGGCGATTCAGGAAGGCGCATGTACTGTCTATCCGATTGGCGCAATAACAAAGGGGCAGAAAGGCGAAGAGCTTGCAGAGATGGGCATAATGTTTTCAGAAGGCTGTGTTGCTTTTTCAGATGACGGAAAACCTGTCATGAGCAGTCTTATTATGAGGAGGGCGCTTGAATATTCAAGGGCCTTCAATGTCCCGATAATCTCTCATTGCGAGGATATAAACCTTTCCGAAGGCGGTGTGATGAACGAAGGGCTGCTGTCATTGACCCTTGGATTAAAGGGAATACCTTCTGAAGCAGAAGAGATAATGATAGGCAGGGACATTGCGCTTGCCAAACTTACCAATGGAAGGCTTCACATAGCGCATGTTTCAACAGAAGGGTCTGTAAGAATAATCAGAGACGCGAAGGAAAGAGGAATAAATGTAACTGCAGAGACATGCCCGCATTACTTCAGCATTACAGAGAAGACTGTTGAAGGATATAACACAAATGCAAAAGTGAATCCGCCGTTGAGGACGCAGAAAGATGTGAATGCGATTAAGCAGGGGCTGAAAGACGGCACGATTGATGTTATAGCAACAGACCATGCGCCGCATCACAGGGATGAGAAATTGAAGGAATTTGACCAGTCTCCGTCAGGCATATCAGGTCTTGAAACAGCGCTGAGCCTGAGTTTGAGACTTGTGCATGAAGGTGTCCTGACTATGTCACAGCTTGTTGAGAAAATGGCAGTGAATCCCGCTAAGATTTTAGGGTTAAATAAAGGCGCTCTGAAAATAGGCTCTGATGCTGATGTGGTTATAGTTGATGCGAATAAAGAATTCAAAGTTGAATCAGAAAGATTTATTTCTAAAGGCAGGAACACGCCTTTTGACCATGTGGTATTGAAGGGGATGCCGGTAATGACGATATGTAAGGGAAAGGTGTATGAGTAAAGCATTATTAGTCCTTTCTGATGGGGTTGTGTTTAAAGGCGAGGGTTTTGGCTCCGAAGGTGAAACCATTGGTGAAGTTGTGTTTAATACCTCAATGACAGGTTATCAGGAGATACTCACCGACGCCTCATACAAGGGACAGATTGTTACAATGACTTACTCCCAGATCGGAAATTACGGCATAAACGAGGAAGACATTGAATCGCAAGGCGGAATTAAGGCAGAGGGTTTTATCGTGAAAGAGGTTTGCGAGTTTCCGAGCAGCTGGCGTTCTGAAAAGTTCACGGTTCACGGTTCACGGTTCACGGTTATAAAATCCGTAGGAGATTATTTAAGAGAATATGGAATCGTAGGAATTCAGGGCATTGACACAAGGGCGCTGACAAGGCATTTAAGAAATCATGGCGCACAGATGGGGATAATTTCCACTGTTGATTCAAAACCTGAAAGCCTCCTTGAGAAAGTGAGAAAGCATCCGGGCATCTCTGCATTTGACCTCGTAAAAGAAGTAACCACATCAAAGCAATACAGATGGGAAGAGGGATGCTGGAAATGGGAAAGCAGACCAGCAGACCAGCAGACCAGTAGAGCAACAGTAAACAGCGGAAAAAATTTTTCCTTAAAGGACTACTGCACTACTGCGCCGCTGCGCTGCTGCTCTATTGTTGTTTACGATTTTGGCATAAAGTTCAATATACTAAGAAACCTTGTTGATGCAGGTTTTGATGTTACTGTAGTCCCTGCACAGACTCCTGCCGAAAAAATTCTTGAGATGAATCCTGACGGAATAGTTTTAAGCAACGGGCCCGGCGACCCGCAGACAGTTACTTATGCAATCGAAAGCACAAAGAAGCTGATGGGCAAAAAACCCATATTCGGGATATGCCTCGGACATCAGATACTCGGGCTTGCAATGGCTGGAAGGACATACAAACTCAAATTCGGGCATCACGGCGGAAACCATCCTGTAAAGGATTTATCAACAGGAAGAGTTGAGATAACATCACAGAACCATAATTACTGCGTTGACATAAACAGCCTTAAGGGAAAGGTTAAGCTTACTCATAAGAATCTTTATGACGGCACTGAAGAGGGAATGCAGCATGTTGAACTGCCTGTATTCTCGGTCCAGCATCATCCCGAGGCAGGGCCCGGGCCGAATGATTCTGTGCATTTGTTTAAAAGATTCAGAGAGATGATAGAAAGGGGATAATAGATGGAACTGGATTTCCGAGGAATATTTAAGGAGCTTAATAAATTAAAAATTGACTATCTTGTTATAGGTGGGTTGGCTGTCAATTTTCATGGTGTGCCGAGAATGACTTATGATGTTGATTTTATGATATTGCTTCAATCCGAAAATGTTAAAAAATTGGTCTCAAAACTCACTGATTGGGGTTACCGTCCGAAAGTTCCGGTTAATCCTATGGAACTTGCAGATGAAGCAAGAAGAAATTCATGGATAAAAGAAAAAGGAATGAAGGCAATGAATTTTTACAGCAACAAATCGCCTATTGGAGAGATTGACATTGTTTTTGATTCACCGATTCCCTACGAAGAGTTAAAAAGCAGATCTGTTATGATTGAATTATACGGAGAAAAAATTCCTACAATCTCAATTCGCGACCTTATCGAACTAAAAGAAAAATCAGGCCGTAAGCAGGATATTTCGGATGTTGAATATCTAAGGAAGATTCTGGAGAGATGATGGAGAAGGAGAAAAAGGGGTTTTCTTATACAGTAAGCAAGGAGCAGTTAGAAGATTATCGCAAATGGCCGATAGAGCGCAGGCTGAAATGGCTATATTTGGCAAACAAGATGAGAAAAGGGCTTCCGAAGAAAACTATCGAGATTCAGGAATTATTCCGAAACGGGAAGATATAGATAGCTTGGATTCATGTTTAAGAGGTTCAGGGAGAAGATAGAGAGATTTTATGCCAAAAAGAACTGATATCAAAAAAATCTTATTAATCGGCTCGGGGCCTATTGTCATAGGACAGGCATGCGAGTTTGACTATTCGGGAACTCAGGCGTGCAAGGCATTGAAGGAAGAAGGCTACAAAGTAGTTCTTATAAATTCAAACCCCGCGACTATAATGACAGACCCGGAGATTGCTGATGCAACTTACATAGAGCCGTTAACAGCAGATATCATTGAACTGATAATAAAGAAAGAAAGGCCTGATGCGCTTCTTCCGACGATGGGCGGACAGACCGCGCTTAATCTTGCTGTTGAGCTTGCAGAAAGCGGAGCGCTTGAAAAGTATAAAGTTGAACTCATCGGCGCAAAACTTCATGCAATAAAGAAGGCTGAGGACAGAGAATTGTTCAAAGAGGCGATGGCAAAGATCGGGCTTGAGGTTCCTGAGAGCGCGGCAGTTACGAGCATGGAGGAAGGATTTAGTATCATTGAACATATTGGATTTCCTGTAATATTAAGACCCTCATTCACTCTCGGAGGAACAGGAGGAGGCATTGCATATAACATGGAAGAATACACAGAGCTTCTTGACAATGGACTGAAACTGAGTCCTGTTCATCAGGTGCTTGTGGAAGAATCAGTTATCGGATGGAAGGAATATGAGCTTGAGGTGATGCGTGATATGAAGGACAACGTCGTTATCATCTGCTCCATAGAAAATTTTGATCCGATGGGAGTTCATACGGGAGATTCCATCACTGTTGCTCCTGCACAGACCCTGACAGACAAGGAATACCAGAAGATGCGCGATGCATCTATAGCAATCATCAGGGAAATAGGAGTTGACACAGGAGGCTCCAATATCCAGTTTGCATTGAATCCGAAAGACGGCAGGATGGTTGTTATAGAAATGAATCCCCGGGTTTCAAGGTCCTCCGCGCTTGCAAGCAAGGCAACAGGATTTCCCATAGCAAAGATTGCCGCAAAGCTTGCGGTGGGGCTTACGCTTGAAGAAATACCAAATGATATAACAAGGGAAACGCCTGCATCCTTTGAACCTGCGATTGATTATGTTGTGACAAAGGTTCCGAGGTTTGCGTTTGAAAAATTTCCAGCGGCTGATTCCACGCTCACAACGCAGATGAAATCTGTAGGAGAGGTTATGTCTATAGGCAGAACTTTTAAAGAATCTTTGCAGAAGGCGATAAGAAGCCTTGAGGTTGACAGTTACGGTTTTGAAGAAATTGACATAAGCACAGCAGAACTTAAAGCGAAACTCAAGATACCTAATGCAGACAGGCTCTGGCATATAGCACAGGCTATGAGGAACGGAATGTCTGTTAACGAGATTTATGAACTCACATGGATTGACCCGTGGTTTCTGAACAACATGAAGCAGATCGTGGAGATGGAGGAAGAGTTACAGCTATCAGCTATCAGCCATCAGCCATCAGCTAACGGCCTATTGCGTAAAGCAAAAGAGTACGGCTTTTCTGACAGGCGTATTGCCAAGCTTGCAGGAAAGGCAGAGGCGGAGATAAGAAAGCTGAGGAATGAATCCGGAATAAAACCGGTCTATAAAATGGTGGATACATGCGCAGCGGAATTTGCGGCATATACTCCATATATGTATTCAACGTATGAAAAACCGTTTTATTCGGTTCACGGTTCACGGTTCACGGTTCACGGAACTGAATCCGAAATCAATCCCACTGAGCGCAAAAAGGTAATTATCCTCGGCTCCGGCCCTAACAGGATAGGGCAGGGGATAGAATTTGATTACTGCTGTGTTCATGCAGTCTTTGCTTTGAAGGAGCTTGGTTACGAAACAATAATGATTAACTGTAATCCTGAGACAGTAAGCACTGATTATGACACTGCAGACAGGCTGTATTTTGAGCCGCTGACAATAGAAGATGTGCTTAGCATTATTGAGGCTGAAAAACCTGAAGGCGTCATAGTTCAGTTCGGAGGACAGACTCCGTTAAAACTGGCGGTGCCTCTTGAAAAAGAGGGCGTAAAGATTCTCGGCACTTCTCCCGATTCTATAGACCGCGCAGAAGACAGGAGGAGATTCAAAGAACTTCTCCATAAACTCAATCTGAGGCAGGCGGAGAGTGACACTGCGATGTCTCCTGAAGATGCCGTAGTGATTGCCAAGAAGATAGGTTATCCTGTTATGGTGAGGCCTTCTTATGTGCTTGGAGGAAGGGCTATGGAGATTGTCTATGATGAGAATTCACTTCTTGATTACATGGAGAGGGCTGTAAAGGCATCACCGGAGCATCCTGTTCTCATTGATAAATATCTGTCCGGTGCTGTTGAAGTGGATGTTGATGCTATTTCAGACGGTGTTGATGTAATTGTCGGCGGTGTTATGGAACATATCGAAGAGGCAGGCATACATTCAGGCGATTCGGCATGCTCCCTGCCGCCTTATTCTCTGGATAAGGCTATTGTTGATGAGATTAAAGAGCAGACAAAGGCATTAGCGCGCGAGCTCAA
>CAZHHV010000002.1:33627-38792 GCA_964532335.1 uncultured Nitrospiraceae bacterium | reverse complement strand
ACAATCCTTTTTATCTCATCAACCTTTTTCTTATTTCTTGTTGCAAGGACTATATTCATTATTATGCAAGATTATACCACGCCGCGCCCCGTATCACAGTACAGGATAAACTATAGAGGAAATCCAGAAATATGAGTTGTCGTCGCGTGGCTCAAAGAAAAGACTTCTGCTGCATAGTGCAATCCCCTGTCTCTCTCTTCCGCCATAAAATAGACGCTGACCCTGTTATTCCTGCTTAAGTAATTCTACTGTTTCCGAATCCATGTTTTTCAGCGCGCCCTTAACAGCCAATTTCTAAACTTTGTGATATAATGTCAATTAATGATTGGGGTGGTAACATCCAAAAATAATGCAATCATTCGCCTGTCAGCGGAAAGATGGTCTCATATTGTTGAAGCGCATGATTACATGGCTGGGAATCAGGACTTAGTTCTTGAGACTATAGAAAACCCTGATTTTATAACGCAGGGCGGAAAGGATGAATTGATTGCCGTCAGACACTATAAGAAAACTTCTATTTCTGAAAAGAGTATGGTTGTTGTTTATAAAGAGAAAGCAGATAACGGATTTGTCATCACAGCGTTTATGACATCAAAACCGGAAAAGATATTCAAAAGAGGTGTTATATGGAAAAAGTAAGCGGTGTTCTGGATTTTCTGCCGTATATATTAAAAATGCCTTCTAATCGCATCTGGATAGATTATGACGATGAGGCGGATGTTCTTTATATCAGCTTCAGGAAACCACAGCAGGCGAATGACAGTGTTATGGAAGATGATATTATCTATCATTATCACGATAAGGCATTGGTAGGGATGACAATACTGCACGCTAAAAATAAGGCAGAACAAAAATAAGCCATTCTAAGACCTGCCAAGAAAACGAGCGCTGACCCTGCTTTCCGGATAAAATCTGTGAAGCGTCCCTCATCTGGTTTAATGGTCGCTGTCCCTATTTATGTATTTATGTACACAAGGCGTAAACCTCAAGCCCTGAATCATCGGCAAGGGCAGGCATCTTCGTATAGCCTGAAACAGCCCTTGCCTTCTTCACGGCATTTTCTTCAAAGGTCTTTCCGTCTTCCTCAACTTCAGGGCATCCGGGAAAATCATCAAGGGTATAAATTGTGACAGGCATATCCCTGACAATCCTTTTTATCTCATCAACCTTTTTCTTATTTCTTGTTGCAAGGACTATATCCAAATCCACACCTCAAAAATATGTAATGATACTCAGACTGCGAGCCTGACCCCATGACTTCCCCTAAAAATCAGGAAACATCTTAATTGAAAGCTCTTTATTATTGCCAATCACTGCCTTTGCAATAAGAATCCCTCCCTCAACATAGGCAAGACTGAACTCCTTAAACCCTCTGTGGACAAACTCCTTTGCATCAGCAGGGCATCCCCTCTCGCACCCTGCTATCCCCCTCACCATTTGAGGAATCAGCCCTCTGACATCAACGCCGTTAAGAGTTACGCCTTTTGAAAAACATAATGACTCTATCTGTCCTATAACGGAATCCATATCAATGTGGAATGGATTTTCAACAACAATAGATATTGAATCACTTCCAACGCAAACGCTGATCTCCATTAACTCCCCCAATGCGTTATTAAACTTCTGCACTCTGACACTTTGATACTTTTGTTTTTCTTATGTGACAGCGTGATATTATAGATTGATAACGCATCAGGCTTCAAGCTATATTGCATTTTTTGAAATGTTTCTACAAAATACTCTTACGGCGGATGTTATGAAAAAAGTCATTGTGCGTATTTAAGATGAAGAAGGCAAGAATTCTCATAACATGCCCTAAAGGAATTTCTCCATACCTTAAGGAAGAAATCCTGAGACTTGAATTCCCTGTCAAATCTGATTCTGTTTCATGGGTTGAAACGGAAGGTTTGATGGAAGATGCAATGAGGCTCAACCTTTTTTTGAGAGCAGGCCACAGGGTCCTCTATCACATCAAGGATTTTCATGCATCTGATCCCGAAGAACTTTACGCTGAGGTCAAAAAAATACAATGGGAGGATTATCTTCATGAGGATGGATATGTGTGCGTAACATCATCGGTTAAAAACTCAACAATAAGCGATACAAGATATCCAAACCTTAAATGTAAAGATGCAATAGTAGACAGGATGTCAGATAAGTTGGAAAGGAGGCCTGATTCAGGCCCGCTGAGGGACAGGGCAGTCATCCACCTCTACTGGGAAGGTGAAGATTGCAGCATATATATAGATACTTCCGGCGAGCCCCTGTCCAAAAGGAGATACAGGAAAATCCCATTTAGGGCGCCGATGCAGGAGACGCTCGCTGCCGCTGTTATCATGGCAACAGGATGGAGCGGGGAGGGGAATTTCATAAACCCCATGTGCGGAAGCGGAACACTCGCTATAGAGGCAAGCCTCATTGCTCTGAACAGGCCGCCGGGCCTTCTTAGGGACAACTTCGGCTTTATGCACATAAAAGGATTTAAAGAGGAACTCTGGAGCCGCTTAAGGGAAAATGCAAAGTCATCAATAAAAAAGCTGCTTGACTTCAGGATAATAGCATCCGACGCAAGCAGTAGTGCTATAGAGGCTGCAAAAAATAATGCGGAGACTGCAGGCGTTGCACACCTCATCGAGTTTCATGTCTGCGATTTCAGAGAAACACCGGTTCCGGAAGGAGGAGGAATAGTTATACTGAATCCTGAATATGGAGAGAGGATGGGAGAGGAAAAAGTTCTCAAAAATACATATGAGGGAATAGGCGATTTCTTCAAGCAGAGGTGCAAGGGATATACAGGCTGCATATTCACGGGAAATCTTGACCTCGCAAAGAAGGTGGGACTTAAGGCAAAGAGGCGCATGCAGTTCTTTAACGGCAGTATTGAATGCAGGCTGCTGGAATACGAGTTGTACGAAGGAAGCAGGTCTACGACTCGTAGAGAAGCCCTAATCCGTCTGATGTATAATAAACAGCCATGCTTTCTATCGGACACATAAAGTTTAATTCTCCATTGGCGCTTGCTCCCATGGCAGTGATAAGCGACCTGCCTTTCCGCATGATTAACAGGCTGTTCGGGTGCGAACTCGCATTCACAGAGATGATAAACGCCGGCTCACTTGTGAGACAAAATGTAACCACGCTGAAAAACCTTTCTACGACAGTTGATGACAGGCCCTTGGGTGTCCAGCTCCTCGGAGCCAATCCGGATGTTATCAGAAGGGCTGTTGATATTGTATCCGGATATGCTTTCGATATAATAGATTTCAACGCGGCATGTCCTGTAAACAAGATTGTATCAAGGGGCGAAGGCGCAGGGCTTCTCATGGAACCTCTGAGGCTGCAAAAAATCCTGAAGATAATCGTAGAAAATACAGACAGGCCTGTCACCGTAAAGATACGCTCAGGCTGGGATGAATCATCTGTCAATGCATCTGAGACTGCGCTCCGCGCACAGGATGCCGGCGTTAAAGCCCTCATTATACACGGCAGGACAAGGCAGCAGGCATACAGGGGAAAGGTAGATTACGACATAATAAGAGGGGTAAAAGAGTCCGTTCAGATACCCGTAATAGCCAGCGGTGATGCGCTCTCACCGGAATTAATCAGAAAACTTTTTGATGAGACCGGATGTGACGGCGTGGCTGTGGCGCGAGGCGCTCTCGGCAATCCATGGATATTCTGGGAAACAGAAGAGCTTCTGAAAAAAGGCTCAGCGCCTTTAAGGCCTGATGTTCATGAGATTACTCAAACAATGAAAAAACACCTTGCTCTAAATATCTCATTCCACGGCGAGGAAATGGGAGTAATGCGCTTCAGAAAATTCTTTGGCTGGTATACAAAGGGGATGCCGGTAAAAATGCTGAAAATGAGGGCATTCCATGCGGTAACAAGAGAAGACATGCAGGAACTGATAGAAGAAGTGGAGGAGGATTATGTTTCTAAAAATCGGGCATAGGGGAGCAAGGGCATACGAGGTTGAGAACACGATTGATAGTTTTAAAAGGGCTATTGAGCTTGACGTAAATGCCATTGAATTTGACGTGAGGGCAACAAAGGACGGAAAGCTTATTGTCTTTCATGACGATAACCTGAAAAGGGTATTTGGAAAGGACATTGAGTTAAATGCTTCGCCATTAAAAGAACTAAAACGTCTCACGGAAAACAAAATCCCGACCCTTGAAGAGGCATTGCAATTCATCGGTACAAAGGTAGAGAGGATTCTCATTGAGCTAAAAGAAACAGGCTATGAAAAGAAAGTCCTTGCGGTTATAAAGAAAGAAAAGCTCCTTGACCGCGCAATTATTGTCTCGTTCCATGAAGAGGCGCTCTCTGAAATCAGAAAACTGGACAGCAGGATTGAGACCGGGCTCATCTATGCAAGGCATAAGAACCCCATTGCTTCAGCCTTGAAATTAAAGGCGCAGTATCTCGTTGCCCTCTATAAGTTTACTCATACAAAAAATATTGAAGATGCGCATAAGAAAAACCTCAAGATAATTGTCTGGACGATTAATACTAAAGAAGAGGCAGAAGAATACCGCGCCAAGGGCGTTGACGGGATAGCAAGCGACAAGCCGGATGTTTTGTAAAAGGGTTTGACCCCTATCTCCTCCTCTCTCTTCGTCATTCCCGCGAAAGCTGGAATCCAGCTTGGACAAAGGAACTGGATGCCCGATTAAGGACTTCGGGCATGACAGAAACAGATAATGATGTGTCCTCATTTATGACCTCATTAGTACACCCATGCTTCCAAAACACAATTTTAATTTTCGGAGTATAATAGAAAAAATTAAGTTGTCATTCCGCACTTGCCCCGTTTAGAAAATCTTTTCTAACAGGGCTTGATGTGGAATCCAGCATTTTGTATTCTTTGGATCCCTGCTGGAGTTTATCCCGTACTTGATACGGGGCAGGAATGACGTTAGGGAGGAATCTTTGAAAAAAAAACGCGTAGTATGCGCGGGGACGTTTGACCATTTTCACCCCGGGCATATTGATTTTTTGAAACAGGCGAAGGTTCTTGGGGATGAACTCGTTGTTATTGTTGCAAGGGATGAGAATGTCAAACGAATAAAAGGCATGATGCCTGAGCATAACGAATCACAGCGCAGGGAGAATGTTGAAAAAACCGGCATACCTGACAGGGTTATTCTTGGATACACGGA
>CAZHHV010000002.1:15105-33617 GCA_964532335.1 uncultured Nitrospiraceae bacterium | reverse complement strand
AATACTTGCAGAACTCAAGCCTGATATAATCGCACTCGGATACGACCAGCGCGTAAGCGAAGAGTCTGTAGTCAAAAGGCTTCCTCACTGCAAAGTTGTCAGGCTCAAGCCGTTCCATCCCGACAAATACAAGTCGTCATATTTTAGAGCAAAAACAAGATAAAAAGAGGGCTCGTTCGCCTTAGGCGGACGAGCCCTCTTAAACTGATTAGTTTTCTTTTTTAGAAGAAGAGTTTCTGGTTGAAAAGTATGCCCAGAGCAACTATAAGGGCATAGATAGTCAGAGACTCAACAAACGCAAGACCGATGATAAGCATAATCTGTATCTTTCCTGCGGCGCCCGGATTCCTTGCTGCGCCTTCGCATGCCTTGCTAAGACCAAGACCCTGACCAATGCCTCCGCCGAGAGCTGCAATACCAACTACAAGCGCAGCAGCAAGAGCAGCCATTGTCTTAGTAGAAGAATCACCGGAAGCTGCGGGCTTGGCGGCTTCCTCTGCGAAGACAAACGGCACAAACAAACAAACAAGAGCAAGCGTAATTAAAATTACCGAGATAATTTTCTTCATCAATTATTCCTCCTTTCTTTCAAATTCGTATTTAATGTCCTTCTTCTACAGCGCCGGCAAGATATAATGAGCTGAGAAGGACAAAGACAAATGCCTGTATCAGACTGACAAGCGCCCCAAGTACAAGTATAGGAATTGGCATAAACAGAGGCGCTATCATTGCAAGCACCCCTAATATTATATGCTTTGCCAACATGTTTCCGAAAAGCCTTACAGAGAGGGTAACAGGCCTTACAAGATGGCCGATAAATTCAATTATAAACATGAGTGCCATTAAGGGCACCGCGAAAATAGAACGTATAGGGCCAAGAAAGTGATTGATATACTTTATTCCATGAACTTTAATCCCATAATAATGAGTTGCCAGAAATACTGGTATGGCCATCGCCGCATTTGTGTTTATATCGCTTGTAGGAGACGCAAACCCCGGAATAAGCCCCATAAAGTTACAAAGGAGTATGAACATAAATAATGTGCCTATCAAAGGGAAAAAAGTCTTGCCCCAGTGATGGCCTATGTTTTCCTCTGAGAGCTTCAGGAATGTCTCAACAACCGCCTCAACAAAATTCTGAAAGCCTGTCGGCACCACCCTGAGAGAACGCCTGACAACAAGCGCAGACGTTATAAGTATGACAGATGCAAGGACTGCGTAAGTAACATTATGCGGAATCTTGCTGGGGTCAACAATCGCATCCATTAAAAGCACTTCGTGCATGCCAGCTGCCATAAAAGCCTCCTGTGGAAAAAATCGTTGCTATATTAATTAAAATTCAAATCCAAAGTCAAGGATTTCGCAGAGAATATGTTATATAAAAAATTTATGAATCTATAATGCTCTTGCAGCTATGATCCTCTCTATGCCGGCATAGTCTTTAATCACAGAGATTTTACAGAAACCGTTCTGCATGGCGATTTCTGAGACTTCCTCTGCCTGCCCTTCGCCTATTTCAAGGAAAACGGCTCCGCTAAAAGCAAGGAATCCGCACGCCTCTGAAAGTATCGTTCTGTAATAGCTGAGCCCGTCCTCGCCGCCGTCAAGCGCGTTGCGAGGCTCCCACTTGTTTATTTCAGGCTGAAGATTCGGCATGTCACCGCTTCTGATATAAGGAGGGTTTGAGACAATCACGTCAAAAGTTAAAAGTGAAGAGTTATGAGTTAAAAGTTGACTGAGTGGCTCAAATAATGAACCCTTAAGAAATGTTACATTCTTTACAGCGTTAAGCTCTGCATTCTCCTTTGCATACCTCATTGCATCTTTTGATATGTCAGTCCCGTATACATCGGCATCCGGAAAGTGTTTTGCTATTGCAAGCGCAAGGCATCCGCTTCCTGTGCATAGGTCTAGAATCTTTAGCTTACAGCCCTCAGCCGCCAGCCGGCAGTAAGATGATGATTTTTCTTTGCTGATTGCTGATTGCTGATTGCTGATAGCTTTCATCGCTTCTTCTGCCAGCAATTCTGTTTCAGGTCTTGGAATAAGAACGCCCTGCCCGACCTTTATCTTTAATCCGCAAAACTCC
Organism: uncultured Nitrospiraceae bacterium; assembly: GCA_964532335.1. Lineage (GTDB taxonomy): Bacteria > Nitrospirota > Thermodesulfovibrionia > Thermodesulfovibrionales > UBA1546 > UBA1546. Next base: position 31,528 of record CAZHHV010000002.1, on the reverse strand, counting down.
ACATGGCCAATGATATACTGAAGCGGCTCTCTTTTAGCCCTGCGCCTTAGAATCTCTCCGATATCTTTTGTATTTTTCCCTGTGACGTCCGGATTGTCCCTGTAAAGAACTGTCCTGTCTGTTTTGAGCGCATGAGTCAGGATTATCTCTGATTCCTTATGCGCATCCTCAATGCCGCAATTTTCAAGAAATGCTGTTATCTCTTTTATTTTCTCAAGAGCCTTCATAGTATTTATTACTATATCATTAATAAAGCACAGGATAGCGAAATTTGAACATCAGCCTGAGGCTGGTTAGGATGTAAACAGAGTTTCAGCGGACTTTATTTCTATCTCCCTACTGAGCCTGAAATTTTCTTTGCCAAAGCATACAACAATTCCTTTGTCTAATTTAAGTTGTTCCATCGCATTCTGAAAATTTCTTACATCTGATGGTTCAATTGACGTCGTTGTTTTGATTTCATAAGCCGTAAGCCGACTGCCATCCCGCACAAGCAGATCAATTTCATCCCCCTGAGCCGTTCTGTAGAAATAGAAAGCCGGCGGATTCTGCGCTTCGAGATAATATTTGCGAATTAACTCCTCAATAATAAAACCCTCAAACCCGAACCCTCTATAATGTGATGTCCTCAGATTCTCAAGGTTGGAGATGTTCAGTAGAAAATGAAGCAGTCCTGTATCCCTGAAATAAAACTTGGGGCTTTTTACCAAGCGCTTTCCAACATTCTTATGATAGGGACTAAGCTTTCGCACAAGGAAATAATTCTCCATAAGTTCGACATAGTGATTTATTGTGTGGTAGCTTATCCCGAAGGCAGAAGCAATGTGTGAAGCATTCCAAAGCCTTCCATGACTATGCGCCAGCATTGACAACAAATGCATCTGCTTCTGAGGCGTTATGGTTGTCTTCAATGTTCTAAAAACATCCCTTTCTACAAATGTTTTTATGTACTGCTCCATCCATGCAGTATGATCATTGTGCGCCCATTGAAGCGGTTCCGGATAACCGCCTTTAAGCCAAAATTCCTCAAATTCAATTTTATGAAACGACTTTGCCTCTTGAAAACTAAAAGGGCTAATCTCAATAAATCCAATCCTTCCCGAGAGAGATTCAGAAATGTTTTTTACAAGGAGCGGATTGACCGAGCCCAGAAGGACAATGCGTCCCTTCTTATTCCTTGCCCCGTCTATATAGCTCCTTAAGGCAGGGAAAAGCTCTGGAAGCGTCTGCGCCTCGTCGATAATGCATTTCTCGCCGTAGTGGCTGAGAAAAAACTCCCTGTCTGATGATATCCTTCCAAAATCGGAAGGCTTTTCAAGATCAAAATATCTCCAGTCAGGCAATTCCATTCTTGCAAATGTTGTTTTGCCTGCCTGACGCGGCCCTATAACGGCAACAACAGGGAAGAGCTTGAGATACTTATGGAGTTTTTCTGACAGCGCACGCTTAACAAGTCGCATGTTTATATTATAGAAATTGCATTTCTATTTTGCAAGAACATTTTTACTGCCCTTAGTAAAGCGAAGGGTCTTATTTGTGTCGCTTGACAATTTTTCAATATTTTACGACCTTTTGCATTTAGTCCATACGCCTAAAGCAGACCACAAAATACAAAATGCCTTCAACTTGCCTCATTGTTTTTGTTGAAAATATTTCTTTTCTAATATAGAGTGTTATGTTATATTGCTTACATTATGGCAGTAGACAAAAAGTTCTGATAATCATATGTTATGTTTCAAATAATGAATAAGGAGAATGCCATATGCCAGCCATAATTGCATTGTTAATCGCATTTTTGGTCGGCCTTATACCGCCGTTACTGGGCATGCGCGCGGGCATCGCATGGTTGCTGTCTTGGTTCGTTATGCCAGCCTTTGTTCTTCTTTCTGAATTTGTTTTGCCTTATTCTGGCGGCGGTGCATCCTTTTGGCCCATCGCTCTAGCAGTCGGAGGAATACTTGGAATAATGGCTGGTGGTCTAGGCGTCGGCATTGCTTTTTTTATTGTCGATAGAAGATCAAAAAAGAATGAAAAGGAAACATAACAATTGGCTCGACGGCGACCGTGAATAGCCCCTATGGTTTTTTTCAAAGTGGTTGCCCCGGCGGCTCAGTCAAAGCGTTACAACTCCTTCAGCTTCTCTGCCTGATAATGCGCAATAAGGCCGTCTATTATCTCGTCAATATTGCCTTCAAGAACGCTCTCCAGCCTATGAAGGGTCAGCCCAATCCTGTGGTCAGTCATCCTGTTCTGAGGGAAATTGTATGTCCGTATCCTCTCGCTTCTGTCGCCCGTGCCGACCTGTGTCTTTCTGTCAGCGGCGCGTTCCTTATCTTTTTTCTCTATCTCAAGTTCAAGAAGCCTTGAACGCAAAACCTTCATTGCCTTTCCCCTGTTCTTTAACTGGGACCTCTCATCCTGGCACTGCACAACAAGCCCTGTAGGCACATGGGTAATCCTTACCGCAGAATAGGTCGTGTTTACGCTCTGCCCGCCTGCGCCTGATGAACAGAATGTATCAATCCTGAGATCCTTTTCTTCTATCTTTATATCAACATCTTCAGCCTCAGGCAAAACCGCAACCGTTGCAGCAGATGTATGAATCCTTCCCGATGCCTCGGTTACAGGCACCCTCTGCACTCTGTGAACCCCGCTTTCATATTTCAGCCTGCTGTATGCGCCTTTCCCTGTGATATTTGCAATTATTTCCTTTAACCCGCCGAGGCCTGTCGGGCTGGAATCAATTACCTCCACATTCCATCTCCTTGTCTCGGCATATTTAGAGTACATCCTGAAAAGGTTTGCCGCAAAAAGAGACGCCTCTTCTCCGCCGGTGCCTGCCCGTATCTCAAGTATTACGCTTTTTTCATCTCTCGGGTCTTTCGGCAGAAGCATTGCCTTCAGGTCTTCTTCTATCTTAGGCTTTTTCTCTTTCAGTTCATTAAGCTCTGCCTGTGCAAGCTCCCTCATTTCGTTATCGCTACCTTTAAGAATTTCTTCCGCTCCTTCCATATCCGTCAAAAGTTTTTTGTACTCACGAATCTTTTCAACAAGAGGCCGCAGTTCAGACTGTTCCTTTGAATATTTCTGATACTCCTGCGGCGCAGACAGCACCTTCGGGTCTATCATCTGGACTGTTAGTTTCTCGTATCTGTCTTCTATTGTCTGGAGTTTTTCAAGCAGCATTTTCCGCCTCTAATTTAAGAACCTCTTTTAACGCTGTGATAGCAACCTCTATCTGGCTGTCATCAGGGTCATGCGCTGTCAGCCTCTGCAGAAGAAGCCCCGGCATAATCATGAGGTTTATAATCGGATTATCTTTCATCCTTGCAGAAAGCTTCAGGATCTCATAGGAAAGCCCTGCTACTACCGGAATAAGAATAAGCCTTGAGAGGAACTTATAAATAAAAACCCACGACTGCGGGATGAAAGAAAATACGAAAATGCTTGTTACCATAACTATTAGAAGAAAACTCGTGCCGCACCTTGGATGATGAGGGCTGAAAGGCTTTACATTTTTCACATTAAGCTCCTGGCCGTCTTCGTATGCGTGTATTGCCTTGTGCTCTGCGCCGTGATACTCAAATATCCTTCTCATCTCCTTCCAGAGTCCGATTGACATGACATAAAGCAAAAATATAAGAACTCTTATTATCCCGTCAATGAGGTTAAATAAAAATGAATTCTCGGAAACAGGAGCAATCACAATGCCGATAAGTTTCGTTGCATATAGCGGAAGCAGCACAAAAAGCGCAATCCCTATTATAAAGGCAAAGCCCATTGTCAGGCTGATAGTGAGAGGGCTCATCGGTTTTTCATCTTCATTGTATGCCTTGCTTGCAGAGAACTCTATCGCCTTCACTCCAAGGAAAAGAGCGTGGAATAATGCCGCAACTCCCCTGAGCATCGGAACCTTCAGCAGCTTCGGAAGCTCGGACAGCCCTTCTCTTTTCACATGGATATCCCCCTTCACGTCCCTTACAGCCACTGTCCAGCCTTTCGGGGACTTCATCATCACTCCCTCTATCACTGCCTGTCCACCAATGTTTTTCATAGCAAAAACCCTCATCCCATACTTTTCGTAGAATATAATCGCATTTAGTCTTCTATTTCTGTCATTGCGGCTTGCCCGCAATCTTTCTCCCGTCTGTCATGCTGGCTTGTCCAGCATCTTTCTTCAGAATGATTCCGAACAAGTCGGAATGACAAACCCGACAAGCGGGAATGACAATACATGTTACTTTACTTATGAAATAAATTTTTCTCATCCTCATGCGGATTCGCTGAGGCGAAAGCAATGTCTGCTTTATTGTTTCTACCAATAAAAAAGCCGTCCCGACGTAGTGCCGGGACGACTTTTATCTTCTTAAGCTTATCTACTTCTTGGTCTTTTTTGCGTACTTCTTCTTAAACTTCTCTACCCTTCCTTCAGCATCAAGTATCTTCTGCTTACCGGTAAAAAACGGATGGCACATTGAGCAGATATCAACGTGAATCTTGGGGTTAGTCGACCTTGTGACAAAACTCTCGCCACAGGCGCAGACCGTCTTCACTTCTTTATATTCAGGATGTATTCCTTCCTTCAACTCAATCCTCCTTAAAGTTATTTTATATTATAAAAAATCTTGAATACTTTTAGCAACTCTCATAACTCCCCTCCCCTTGTGGGAGGGGACAGAGGGGAGGGGTAACCTTCTGGGTCATTTTCACCCTCACCCTAACCCTTTCCCATCAAGGGAGAGGGGACTTTAAGGAATTTCTATCTCTGTTTCAGCTTTCTATGTACTTTTTTATCTTCTCACTATTTTCAGCAGAAAGCTCAACAAATTTAACGCCTATGCCAACATTGGGCTGGGCGTGCTGAACACGGGCCATCGTAGTGATAGTATCCTCTCCTATCTTAAAGCTGACCTCAAAAATTGTCCCTGAGATAAAACTGAACTGCGTATAGATATACATGCCGTCTATGCTTATATCCAGAGCCTCAGCCTTTATCACGCCGTTTATCACCACATCTTTGTTTGCCAGCGCCCTTTTTGTTCTCCTGTCATCTGCGCCGCTCATTGCTTATCCTCGTTGCGAGTCGAGCCCGAGTGTCCTGAACCGTTAATTTTATCAACAAACCCTGTATTGAATTCGCCGTTCACAAAGTCAGATTGTGAAAAGACCTTCTTATGAAAAGGGATTGTTGTCTTTATTCCCTCAATAATAAATTCATCGAGGGCTCGCTTCATTCTTGAGATAGCCTCTTCCCTGTTTCTGCCGTGCACAATTACCTTTGCTATAAGCGAGTCGTAATATGAAGGCACTGTCCATCCGCTGTAAACAGCTGTGTCCACGCGCACACCCGGGCCGCCGGGCAGAGAAAGGAATGTAATTTTGCCTGGATTCGGGATAAAGCGCTCAGGGTCTTCGGCATTTATCCTGCACTCTATCGCATGGCCATAAGATTTTATCTGATGCTGTTTATATTCTATCAGAGAGCCTGCGGCAAGTTTTATCTGTTCCTTTACCAGGTCCATGCCGCTGACCATCTCTGTGACAGGGTGTTCAACCTGAATCCTGGTATTCATCTCCATGAAATATATATTGCCCTCCATATCTACGATAAACTCCATGGTCCCGATATTTCTGTACTTAATAGCCTTTGCCGCCCTTACAGCCAGCTCTCCGATTTTTTTCCTGAACTTCTCTGTTGAGACAGGGGATGGCGCTTCTTCTATAAGTTTCTGATGTCTTCTCTGTATTGAGCAGTCTCTCTCTCCGAAATGCACTGTATTGCCTTTGCTGTCAGCAGCTATCTGGACTTCTATGTGCCTTATTTCAGGTATATATTGTTCAACATAAAGCTCGCCGTTGCCGAATGCGGCAAGAGCTTCTCTTTGAGCCATATGAAATGCCTGTTCAAGAGCGCTTTCTTCATTTACAATTCTCATTCCCCTGCCGCCGCCGCCCGCAGACGCCTTGATAATCACAGGGAAACCTATTCTCTTTGCCACCTTCATGGCAAGCTCTTCTGAAATAACAGGGCCGTCGCTTCCCGGCACAACAGGAATGCCGCGCCTTTTCATCATCTGCCTTGCCTTTGCCTTATCGCCGCCGACTCTTATATTCTCAGGCGTAGGGCCGATAAATGTTATCCCTGATGTGGCGCATGCCTCTGCAAAATGGGGATTTTCAGATAAGAAACCATAACCCGGATGCACTGCCTCTGAATCAGTTATTTCAGCAGCGCTAAGAATTCCCGGGATGTTAAGATAGCTCTGCGCAGAATTCGCAGGCCCGATGCAGACAGCCTCATCCGCAAGTTTCACATGCAATGCCTCTTTTTCAACATCTGAATATACAGCCACGGTCTTTATGCCGAGTTCCTTGCACGCGCGTATAACCCTTACCGCAATCTCTCCGCGGTTTGCTATTAGTATCTTTTTAAATAATTCCATGTTGTTCCTTTAATTTCTAATTTTTTTACTTTAAACTTTTAACTTTTTCTACCCCTTCATCTCTTACTTGCAAGAAAGCCTATCTGTCTTTTTGGTTTTTTCACAGGCTCTAACAGTTGTTTTATGGTATCAAATACAACCTTAAACTGATAATCGTATTTCTTTTCCATTTCCTCAATCTTCTGCCTTAAATCTCTATGCGTTAAAAGCATTTCCCTGAGCTTTGTAAATGTTCTCATAATCTGGATATTAACCTCTACTGCTCTCTCGCTATTAAGAACACTTGAAAGCATAGCCACTCCATTCTCTGTAAAGACAAAGGGAAGATATTTAGAATGCTGCCCTCTCTTTAAGGTGCCAAATTGGCGCCTTAAAAGCTCATTGTATTCTTCTCTGGAGAGTTGAAACATGAAATCTTCAGGGAAACGATTACGGTTGCGTTTAACCGCCCTATTGAGAGACTTAGTTTCCACCCCATATAACATTGCAAGGTCTCTATCTATCATTACTTTTCTGCCCCTTATGAAAAGTATTTTATTCTCAATCAATTCCTGTGGAATTACATTGTTTGTTTTGATTAATTTATTTTTCATCCCTTCAGCTCATTTATCTCATCAAATTATTTTTTTATCGGTCGCTGTCCCTGTTTTTCTATTTAACGGCAAAGGAATACGTATAGCTAAATGTTATTGTCAATATCAATAAACAATAAATAGCTTTTTTATTCATTATAGTTTCTCTATCAAATACTGCACATTGTATTTCATCAGCGCATACGCTTCTGGTGTCAGATGTTTGCCCGATGGACAATTCTCGTATGTCGCACAGCCTTGAGCTTCAACCTCGTCTATGAAGGCATTTAGGATATTCTTCGCCGTTGTTGTATTACCCTGTTCAATTTTCTTTTTTGCATTATCAAGTTTTACGTCAAGGCTGTTTTCAATTCCTTTGTTGGTTATCCAGCCTAAAGAATATGCCTCATGTTTCATATTGATGATGTTGTTCAGAAAATCCAATGGTTTAAAATCAGCAGGTGGGGCGGTGGGGCCGATGGTCTTGCCAACAATTCCTGGACCGTAAGAAGTTAAATCATGATAGCCCGGAATGAAATCAACTGCCATACCTTCAGGGCAGCGCGGGAGAGGAGCATCACCCTCAGCATAGTACTCTATAATGCCAGGAAGACCAAAAGATGTTTGAAACATAAAACCAGAAACTATCTCTGACGGCTTTATATCTCTTTCTTCTGGTGTAGCCCAGCCGATCCAATAAGGCGGTTTTATTTCACGCAGATGACTATATTTTGTAGGTTTCCCAGACCATCCTGGTTCTTCCCAGCCAAAAGGAGAGGTCGCATTACTAATTATATTTTTTTCTGGCAGAATAATCTCGAATACCCATATATTTTGTGTGCTCTCAGGATTACTTTTTAAAGTATAGTAATAACTTAAAATTGAGCCATCTGCATTTCTTGAAACTTGAGCAAAAATAGATACTTTAATCTTATCCGCTGTTTCATAATAACAATCCTCATAATAGCCTGAAGCTGCAAATAATTTAATTGGCAAAAAGATAAAAATTAATATTATCCACAATCCTAATTTCATATTTCTCCTCAATCTGCAGTTATAACTGATTTATATCTATTATTTTCCTTGTCAAAATAAAACAGTTCTGCCCCTTTTTCAATATACGACCATTCAATTGCATCGCATTGTAATTTTATACTACAACCTCTTGAACTCTTTTTATCAGCATATTTTTGACATAATCTTTGTTCATCTTTATCATCGCTCTCGCAATCACAATAGAATTCTTTCCGTTGTCCCTTTTTATTTAATGAAACAATTATTTCATATTTCCCTTTAAGTGAATCTAAAGTCCATCCTCCTGCTTTTGATATTTCTATAATTTTATACTTCCCGCCTTCAAACCTATGAATAGCAATCAGTTTTATTGCACCACCATGGTATATCTGAAGCGCATCGTCTCTTATACTATTGCAATCAAAATCGCCTGAGATTAGAGTCTGTATATTCTTAGCGTGTTTTAAAATATATGGCGAGAAATCTTCCTTTTTAATAATATAGGCTTTTGGATATTGGGCATTGATTTCTTTCATTAATTTATCGCTTAATTTATTTTCAGCAAATGCACTTATAGTAAATAAGAAAAGAAAAAATACCAGCAATATTACCCTATAATGCATATCCTTACCCTCCTACGGGAATGATAGGTGAAGGTGATTTCCTTCATCTAAAATCGTTACCTTAATGCCAAGCTTTTCTGCAACTTTTTTCAAAGAAGTTGAGCGCACTTTCTTCCCCTCGGCAGTCACATCATCAACATCAACATTTTTACCTATACGATGCGACTTGTGCGGAGATGACCAATTTGCTTTTATATCAAAAAGACCGCCCCATATAAGACTAATATCATTAATTCTTAAAGTACCCTTTCCGGTTTCGCTAAATGCATCTGCTAAATCCAAAAGAGAATAAAGTGCATTTTCCGTTCCATAATGATTGGCTGGATGAGTAGTTGTCTGACCAATTAGCGCATATCCATCCCCTGCGCCTAATTCAAAAAACCCCGGCACCCTTACATGGATAATTGTTTCACTTGTATCCTTGTCATTAACCTTCACTTTTATCTTCTCTTCGCCTGAAACCTCTGAACTCTTATATTTTGCTGATTTAGAACCTACGTCTCCTTCGGAGAATGAAATACTATTGGGAGCTATTGTGCCCTTGGGGCTATCTGCATCGTGATGGTTATGGCCTCCCGAATACGCAACCGGTTCTACATTAAAACTAATATTACAGCCGCCAGAAGGTGCAGGTTTAGATAGCGTCGCAACCACATCTGCCTCTGTCTTCCCACCAGTTTTTTGTGGCCAAACCGCTAACGGCGAAACCTTTACACTAACCTCACATACGGCGCATCCTTCATCTATATTCCCATCGCAGTTTTCGTCTTTGTCGTTCCCGCATATCTCAGCTTGTGGCAAAACCTCACCCACACACGCTCCCCATTGCCCATTTACACATGTCTGGATTCCTGCTTTGCAGATGCCAACGTTTTCTGTGTTCGGTGGGCCTGTGTAAGGGCATGGTTTAGTCTGTCCATTTGTGCAGACTGCTGGACATCGCCATTCATAAACAGTTAACGAACGTAATACCTGTACCCAATCATATGGTCTCCAAATAGAACAAATACTTGTATGCGAAAAAGGTACACCTTCAGCTATACCTGTAACCTTGCCTTCATCTGGACCTGGAAGAATGGCTTCGCCAGAGCAAGTAAATGGGCGTGCTCCCGCTGTCCAATGTATACAAGTTGCTGGGTATGGTTCTTCTGGACTCTCGTCATCAGATGAATACATATATTTTCTGTTGTCATAAAACGTAGTTACTATATAATTATGATAGACAGGTATTGTTCTACTACAATGACTCACTTGCACCCACTGTCCCCCAGGACATGAAAAGTCAACGCCGTAAACAGATGAAACAAGAAAGGATTGAAGACAAACAAATAAAACCAAAAGATAAATCCAATAAGTTTGATTTTTTAGCGCTTTTGATTTAATCACAAAATCCCTCACTTTTTACACTCTCCAAGAACTTTCTTTATACCGGTTCTATCAGAAACAGCGGTTCTCCGTATTCCACGGACTGCCCGTTTTCAACAAGTATCCTGACAATAACGCCTTCTACCTCAGATTCTATCTCGTTCATAAGTTTCATCGCCTCTATAATGCACAACACCTGCCCCTTTTTAACCCTTGCGCCTGTTTGCACGAATGGTTCCGTCTCCGGAGATGAGGACCTGTAGAATGTGCCTACTATTGGCGAGGTTACTGTAATAAGCCTCTGTGTGTCCTCTACCGGTTCAACTGCCGGTTTCTCATGTGCAACCACAGGCCTTGACAGTTCAATGGAAGACAGCCGTTTCTCTCTCCGTATCTTAACCTTATTGCCGTCTTTTTCTATCTGGAGTTCCGTGATGTCTGTATCCTTAAGCAGTTCTATAAGTCCTTTTATATCATCAATTTCCATTTTTCCTCCGTTTCAGTGTCAGTCTCTTACAGTGTCAGTTTTTAGTGTCTGTGTCGGTGACAAATCTTACTGACACTAACCGCTGACACTTAATACTGATCTGCCGACACTGACACTATTTTACTCTCTCCATATATTCAGATGTTCTTGTATCAACTCTTATCATGTCTCCCTCATTTATATGAAAGGGCACTCTAACCACAGCCCCTGTCTCCAAAGTTGCAGGCTTCCCTCCTCCTGAGGCTGTATCGCCTTTAAAGCCCGCAGGGTCTGTTTTTGCAACTTTGAGTTCAACGAATGTCGGGATCTCCACGCTTATAGGCATGTCCTTATGATACAGCACTTTAACCTTCATATTCTCCTTAATGAATCTTATTGCCTCGCCAAGCTGCTCGCTCCTGAATGGCATCTGCTCATAAGTCTCTTCATCCATAAAGTAATAGAGTTCTCCCTGTGAATACAGATACTGCATGCTCTTTTCTTCAAGCCCCGGGGTCTCAAGTTTCTCGCCTGACCTGAATGTTTCTTCAAGAACCGCCCCTGTTTTAATATTCCTCATTTTTGTCCTGACTATAGCGCCGCCCCTTCCCATCTTAACGTGCTGAAAGTCTACTATTTCGCAGGGTTCACCTTTGAACTCAACTTTAAGGCCTTTCCTGAAATCACTCGTTGAAATCAATTATACCTCCGTAATGTCTGAGTCTATTTTAGATTGACCATTATTGACATGTCCATTCAATTCTGTCATTCCGGCTTGTCCGGAATCTTTCCGAAGAAGGATTGCCGACAAGTCGGTACGACTCGCAACCGAGCGGCAATGACAATCCGATACATAGCATCAAGCGAACTCTTGCCATTAAATGACCTCTAATCCTTTGGGTAACGTAGTCAGAATCTCTACTCCTTTCGGCTTCACAAGCACCATATCTTCTATCCTAACCCCGCCTGTTCCGGGGACATAAATACCGGGCTCTATTGTAAACACCATGTCCTCCCTGATCCACTCTTTCCTGTTCCAAGTTATGTGCGGTGATTCGTGAACCTGAAGCCCGATGCCATGCCCTGTGCCGTGCCCAAAAAATCCGGCATATCCTGCCTTTTTTATAACATCCCGTGCAGAATTGTCAATCGCCCTGCTGTCTATGCCGGGTAATATTGCTGATACAGCCTTTCTGTTCGCTTTTAATACTGTCTTGTATATTTCCCTTTTTTTCCCGATATCTGCGCCTCGGATAAGCAGGGTCCGTGTCATATCGGAAAAATAACCTCCAGCCTCTCCCCCCCAATCTATAACAACAAGGTCTCCTGTATCCAGCCTTTTCTCTGACGGCCTTGCATGAGGCATCGACGAATTCCTGCCGGAAGCAACTATTATATCAAATGGAATGCATTTACACCCTTCCCTTTTGAGATTCTCCTCAAGCATCATTGCCAGTCTTTTCTCTTTTGCGCCTGTTTTGATATAAGGCTTTACTGCAAGAAATGCCGACTCCGCGCGTCTTACAGCCTCTTTAATCAATGCCTTTTCCCTGTCTTCTTTCACTGACCTGAGCCTTTCAATAAAATCCTTAAAAGGTTTAAGTGCAATGCCCTTTTTTGAAAGCGCATCAAAAAACCCGTAAGAAACAGATGATTCAAAGCCCAGCCTGTTTATCCCAAGCTTTTTGGCAAGCGCAGAGACGGTCTTGGCTCTTTTTTCTTTCTCAATAACGATATCCCATCCCTTAACCTCGCACCCTGCCTGTTCTTTATATCTGAAGTCAGTAACAAAAAAATTCGCTATCTTCGTTATCAACAGAAATCCTGAAGAGCCTCTGAATCCTGTAAAATATCTGACATTATTTATATCAGTTACAAGAAGCCCGTCAATGCCTTTAAAAGACGCTCTTATGCCGGCAAGCCGTGAGTTCATGGGGCTTAGTTAGAAAGAATATTTTTTACAGCCCTGAGGGCAAGAAGGTAGCTGTCTCCGCCAAAGCCGCTTATCTGCCCTGTTGCAACCTCGGCGATATAGGATTTTCTTCTGAATTCTTCACGTTTATGAATATTAGAGATATGCACCTCAACAACAGGCTTGCCCACCGCTGATATGGCATCTCTTATCGCAATGCTTGTATGTGTATAGGCGGCAGGGTTTATTATAAGCGCATCGTAATCTTTCTTCTGTATGGCATCTATCATTTCGGCCTCGCTGTTTGACTGCATTATCGAGAGCTTCATGCCAAGCTCGGAAGCAAGGGCTGTCAATTTATTGTTTACATCATCAAGGGAAAAAGTCCCGTAAATCTCCGGCTCTCTTTTCCCAAGCATATTAAGATTAGGCCCGTGTATGACTAAAACTTTCAAATATCCTCCCTTCCGCTTTAAGCTGAAGGCTATTTTATCAGTTTTACTTATCTAAACTCAACTGCTTCCTCCCTTGATACCCTGCGCGGAGGCGGGGGAATTTTTGAGGGATAACCAACAGGGACTATTACAACAGGCTTTAAGTTCATCGGGAGATTGAGAATCCTTGCAACCTCTTCTTCACGGAATGCGCCAACCCAGCATGTGCCAAGTTCATTATCAAAGGCAACAAGCATCATACCCATAACACTGCATGCAACATCCTGAATAGAATAAAGAGAAGTGCCCCTCTCCCCGTATTTGCCGGATATGTGGCTGTCGGTGCAGCCTACTATAACCAGCGGAGCCTCTGCAATAAACCCCTGATTCAGAGCAGCCTCCGCTACCTTTATTTTTACTGCCTCATCCCTGATGAAATAGAACTTTCTTGACTGAAGATTTCCGGCGCTCGGCGCCCATACTAACGACTCCGTCAATTTATCAATTAACTCTTCCGGTATTTCTTTTTTCTTGAAACTCCGGATGCTCCTTCTCTTCTTAACTGCCTCCAAAATATTCATGCGCCACCTCCCGTTTTAACTAGTAAAAATCAAGAAGTCATATTTATATAGTTAGGTTATTGCCGAACCCTTTGAGCGACATCAGAGAATTTTGGTAACAAATCTCGGCGAAGTGGAAGATAAGCAATTTCAACTGTTTGAGCCCATCAGACTCGTCTGATTCGCCGACGCGAAAAGGGCGAGTTTTGAAATTGCCTGTAACGAGCCATAGATTTGTCAAAAAGTCTCTGCAAAAAGCGAAGAGGTGTTCGGCAATAGTCTCATCTACCCATTTAAAAGTTTCAGCAGCGTAAGTCCCGATACGGGATCAAGCTCCCTTATGGCATTCACCCCTTCTATCTCCACAATAACCGCCTCAAGCACAAGAAATGTCTCTGCTTTTTCTCTCAGACATCCCACTTTGACATTATCCCTTTTCCCGAATGCGCCATGAAGATGCACCTTCGGCTCATCGCCCTGATAAAATATTGTGCCTACGCCTAAGATCTCATGGCTTTCTCCGAGTTCCCTCCACATTGGAACAGGAGGCATGACATCTTTCTCTGGGCCTACAACGATTTTCCCTTCGCGCATCCCACCCACAAGATAAACAACAGCTGCCTTTATATTCTCCTTCTTTGCTATGCCTGCGAGATTGGAAAGCACATCCTCTTTGTCTTCAAACCTTGCAACCACAGCCCGTCCTGTCCTGCCAACCTGATACTTCATAAAATTCGCCTCCTTCTATTCCTTCTCACCAAGACTCTTTAATGGCTATTATATCATCCGAAAAATAGACATGAAATACACTAAAAGTTCCCTCTCCCTTGATGGGAGAGGGTTAGGGAGAGGGTGAAAGAATAACCATATTGATTACCCCTCCCCCTCGCCCCCTCCCACAAGGGGAGGGGGTTTGTGAGGAATGACAACGTTCTATGTCTATTTTTCGGTATCATGCTGTTAGAAGCCAAATTATGTTAAAATATCAAATCCCATAAATCAAGAAAGGTTTCACGTATGTTTAATATGAAGGTAGTAGAACCAACAAAGCTTGACCCTGAGACAAAATTCAAATTCCGGTGCCATAAGGATATAAAGTGCTTTACAAAGTGCTGCAGCAACATAGATTTAATGCTCACGCCTTATGATGTTCTGCGCCTGAAGAACAGGCTCAAAATGTCATCAGAGGAGTTTCTCGAAAAATACACATTCTCAAAGATTGATGAGAAGTCATCGCACCCTTATGTATATCTCAAAATGAGCAAGGATGAAAAGCGAAGCTGCCCCTTTGTGAGTTTTCCTGAAGGATGCGCTATATACACGGACAGGCCTGTAAGCTGCAGATACTATCCTATTGGTCAGGCAACACTCAAAAAACAAAAAGACGATGAAATCGTGCATGAGGAGTTTTATTTCTTTGTCAGGGAACAGCATTGCCTCGGTTACGAAGAAAATACGCAGTGGACTGTAGAGTCGTGGAGGGCTGATCAGGAGGCAAGCCTTTACGATGAGATGAACAGGGAATGGAAGAGCATTCTTATGAGAAGAGATATCCCCGGGAAAGCACAGCTTGACCCCCAAAAACAGACACAGTTTTATATGTCAAGCTATGACCTTGATAACTTCAGGCGTTTCGTCTTTGACAGCAAGTTCCTTGATGTTTTTGATATAGATGAAGAAGAAATTAAAAAAATAAAGGACGATGAAATCAGCCTTATGAAATTCGGGTTCAGATATCTGAAATATGTTCTGATGATGGAAGAGAGCCTGAAGGTTAAGCCAGAGGTATTAGAGGCAAAAAAGGCGAAGAAATAGCGGGATAGCTGCAAACAGTAAAATGCCAAGTCTTGTATTAATATATTGTATGAATTTAAATGACCTTTCCTTTATCAAAACCCTAAAATATGTTATATTCTTCCCATGAAAGCTATAAATAGGAAGTTGCTATAATCATTAGTTATCACACAGAGTCCACCTACTCAATAACTCTAAATAAAAAAGCCCCGCTTTTTTGAAGCGGGGCCTAATCAATAAAATCAGCTTATCTTTGATCTGACACTCCAGTATCTCCAGTATGGCACAGCCTCTATCATGAGCTTATCTTTCTGAAATCTTGTTTCAGTGTCAAGGGTAATCAGCAATGCCCTTTTAAGGTTGCTCTTCTCAAGGAACTTGAAAAGAGTCTTTACATCATCCCTGCCAATCTTCTCCCTTATCTTTACCTCAACAGGAAGCACATGGCTATCCTGTGAATAGATTATGTCTATCTCTTCTTTTTGCGGCGTTTTAAGGAAGAACTTTGCATCAAGGCTGTTTACAAAAAACTGTTCGAGAACGGCAGATAAATCTGCCTGAGGATTCAGAGCTAAAGTGAACGCCGTATTGCAGAGATAGAGTTTCTTCACTTTTTTTTCACTCGTAAGAAGATTGCGTGAATAGTTATAAAGTTTCTGCAGGAACAATGCATATTCAAGGTATGAAACATAATTGGTAATCGTCCTGTGGTCAATCTTAAGGTCATTGCTGAGGTTTTTATAATCAAGATAAAAACCGGGGCTTGAGGCAGTAATGTTCAGTATTTTCATAAGAAGTTCCGGAAGGTCAAGTTTAAATGTCTGCGGTATGTCAACAAAGACAACCCTCTCAAGCAGGCTTTCTTTAAGATATTTCCTCAACATGTGCTCATCCAAAGCCAATGCCTCAATAAAACCGCCTGTCTTAAGGAACCCTGACATATGCCTTTTTAAATCTTTTTCAAATATCTTTTCCCTGTTTCTGTCTATCTTCACATCTTTGAAATCGAGATATTCATCGAAGTCAAGCGGTCTGATCCGAAAATCAAAGAACCTGCCGGCAAGGCTCTCTCTTGTGCCTCTCCACATTGTTATCTGAGCAGAGCCCGTAAGGAATATTTTTAGCTTCGGGTTTGAATCGTAAAGTAGTTTTACTTTTGAAGGCCAGCCATTGAGTTTCTGTATCTCATCGAGAAATATAAAGACCTTCTTTTGGCAGATGTCCTCTCTGAGCACATCTG
>CAZHHV010000002.1:0-15095 GCA_964532335.1 uncultured Nitrospiraceae bacterium | reverse complement strand
TGACGATATCCTCAAGGTCATACCTCATCTCATCAAATGAGAAATATAAGATGTCATATGGGTTCACGCCTTTCCCGATAAGCCCATCTATAATCTGGTACATAAGAGTTGTCTTTCCGACCCTTCTTAACCCTGTGAACAACACAATCTGGCGCTTATCGATATACTTAACGACCTCGCCAAACACCTTCCTTTTCCTTCCGATGAACTCAGAAGGAACCTTCCCGTCCTTCCACCATGGGTTAAAGCCTTGTAATTCCATTACCACTCCAATGTGATTATTTTTTAATTTCAGTTACATTATATTGAGTTTGATTTTATAATGTCAAGAGGGCAATAAAAAAGCCCCGCTTCAAAAAAGCGGGGCTTTTAATAAACTTTATTTAAAAGCTAAGACTACTTTTTTTCTTCCTTCTTTTCTTCTGTTTTCTTCTCAGCCTTTGCCTTCTTTTCCTCTTTAGGCTTCTTTATATTCTCGTAGTCTATAAATTCAAGAACAGCCATCGGCGCTCCGTCATTAACCCTGTTCCTCGTCTGCACTATTCTCAGATAACCGCCGTTTCTGCCGCTGAACCTCGGCGCTATCTCGCTGAACAGCTTTGACACAACAGCCCTGTTCGGGATATATGAAAGCACAAGGCGTTTTGAATGGAGGTCGCCTTTTACCCCCATAGTGACAATTCTCTCAGCAATCCCTTTTGCAGCCTTTGCTTTTGCAAGTGTTGTCTCTATCCTCTGATACTCTAATAACGAAGAAACTATCCCCTTCAGAAGCGCCTTCCTCTGGTTTGCCGTTCTTCCGAATAATCTTCCGCTAACTTTATGACGCATCTTGTCCTACACTCCTGACCTGTGAAGTTGCCATTTTATTTACCATTTCTCTGTCAACCTTCATTCCGAAATTAAGCCCCATGTTCTGAAGCATTTCCTTTATCTCATTTAGAGACTTCCGGCCGAAATTTTTTGTCTTTAGCATCTCTGACTCTGTTCTTTCAACAAGGTCTGCAATAATCTTGATGTCCGCATTTCTCATGCAGTTATATGCTCTTACAGAAAGCTCCAGTTCGTTAACGCTCTTCAGAAGATTAGGATTAAACGCCGGCGCATCTCCTCCGAGCCGCTCGGAGCTGCTCATTTCAAACTCCGGGTTTTCCTCATCTTGTTCAAGCATGAAAATACGCATATGGTCCGTAACTATAGCCGCAGCCTGAGAGACTGCTTTTTTAGGCGTTACGCTTCCATCCGTCCATATTTCCATCACGAGCCTGTCGTAGTCTGTTGCCCTTCCGACTCTTGCCTTTTCAACCCAGAAATTCACTTTCCTGACCGGGCTGAAAACAGAGTCCACCGCAATCATGCCGACTGGAAGCTCTTCTTCCTTGTGAATTTCAGCTGATACGTATCCTCTGCCTTTCTTGATGTACATCTCAGCCTCAAAGGAAGCCCCTTTGTCAAGGGTGGCTATAAGCTGTTCCGGATTAAGTATCTCAACGCTTGAATCAACCTGAATGTCATTGCCTTTAACTTCACCCGGCCCCTTAACTTTGATTGTGGCGATCCGCTTTCCATCAGCGTGCATCTTGACCCTGAGCTTTTTTATGTTCAGGATAATGTCCACCACATCTTCTTTAACGCCGGTAATGGATGAAAGCTCATGAACAGAACCGGTTATTTTCACTGCTGTTACTGCCGCGCCTTCAAGAGACGACAGCAAAACTCTCCGTATGGAGTTCCCGAGTGTTGTCCCGAACCCGCGTTCTAACGGCTCGGCCACGAGCTTGCCGTAGGTGCTCGTTAATGTCTCTTCATCAAACTCGCTGTTTTCAGGTAACTGAAAGCCTTTTTTCTTTAAATCCATATAAGGCCTCCCACGCCTCTTTTATTTTTTAAAAAATCTACTTTGAATAAAGTTCAACTATCAACTGTTCCTGAACCGGCAGCTGCATCTCTTCCCTGGAGGGGATATGCAGCACCTTCCCTTTGAAGCTTGCGCTGTCAACCTCAACCCACGCAGGAATTCCTCTATTCTCAAGTCTTGACATGTTATCAGCCAGGCTCGGGATCTTTCTGCTTTTCTCCCTAACCTCAATAACATCTCCCGCCTTAACAAGATAAGAAGGAATGCTTACTGCTCTCCCATTCACAGTAAAATGTCCGTGCGTTATAAACTGTCTTGCCTCTCTTCTGTTTATCGCAAATCCCATTCTGAATGCTGCATTATCCAGGCGGCGTTCAAGAAGCTGGAGGAGTAATTCCCCTGTTGTGCCCTTCTTTCTTTCTGCCTCACGAAAATATATTCTGAACTGCTTCTCAAAAAGCCCGTAGCTCTTTCTTGTCTTCTGTTTTTCCCTGAGCTGGATACCGTAATCCGAGATTTTTGTACGTCTTTGTCCATGCTGGCCTGGCGGATATTTCCTCCTCTCTACTGAACATTTCTCGGTGAAACACCTGTCGCCTTTGAGAAACAGTTTGTCACCTTCTCTACGGCACACCCTGCATAAAGGCCCTGTATATCTTGCCACTTTTAAACTCTCCTTCTCTTTGGAGGCTTACATCCATTATGAGGAACAGGAGTAACGTCCTTTATAAGGTTAACCTCAAGTCCGGCTATCTGCAATGCCCTAATAGCTGATTCTCTTCCAGCGCCCGGACCTTTAACAAAAACGTCCAGCTGTTTCATCCCCACATCAATTGCCTTTTTAGCCGCTGATTCTCCTGCCATCTGCGCAGCATAAGGCGTTCCTTTTCTCGAACCCTTGAACCCAAGACTCCCGGAGCTTGCCCACGCAACAACATTCCCGTTAGGGTCCGTTATTGATACTATCGTATTATTAAATGTTGCCTGAATATGCGCAGCTCCGACATTTACATGCTTCTTGTCTTTCCTTGCGCCCTTTTTCCGCTGAGCCATCCGCTATGCCTCCTTCTTTTTGCCCATGATGGTTTTCCTTGGCCCTCTGCGGGTGCGGGCATTTGTCTTTGTTCTCTGTCCCCTCACAGGAAGCCCTGTCTTATGCCTTATGCCCCTGTAACAGCCAATTTCCATAAGCCTTTTTATCCCCATTGTGGTCTCACGCCTGAGGTCGCCCTCGACCTTATATTCCCTGTCAATGGCAGATCTTATTTTTACGATGTCTTCGTCCGTGATATCTTTTACCCTTATGTCAGGATTAACTTTTGTCTCAGCAAGTATTTTCTTTGACAAAGACCTGCCTATCCCTAATATCCTTGTTAACCCTATCTCAATTCGTTCATTCTTTGGTAAATCCACTCCAGCGATTCTCGCCATGAAAAGCTCCTTAACTCTTAATTGTTTTCATCATCCCTGCCTCTGCTTATGACGGGGATTTTCGCATATTATTCTTCTAACACCCTTCCTTTTTATAACCTTGCATTTAGCGCATATTGGTTTTACAGATGAACGAACTTTCATATCTACCTCCAGCTAAAAGCTGACAGCTATCAGCTATTAGCTTTATTTAAATCTATACGTTATCCTGCCTCTTGTGAGGTCATAAGGCGAGAGTTCTACTGTAACCTTATCGCCCGGCAGTATCTTTATAAAATGCATCCTCATCTTGCCGGAAATATGAGCGAGGATTATCTGCCCATTCTCAAGTTTTACCCTAAACATCGCATTGGGCAGCGTTTCAACAATCTTTCCCTCTACCTCTATATTTTCCTCTTTAGGCATTAGCTAAAAAGTATAACATCTATATTATATTTTCGTCAAGATTCTTGCGGCTCCGTCAGTAATGGCAATCGTATGCTCAAAGTGAGCGGAAAGTCCGCCGTCAAGGGTAACCGCTGTCCATCCATCGTCAAGTATGCTGACCTCATGCCCGCCTGTATTAACCATAGGCTCAATTGCGAGGGTCATGCCTTCCTTTAGTCTCGGTCCCTGCCCTGAGATGCCAAAATTCGGGACCTGAGGTTCTTCATGAAGCGACATGCCAATCCCGTGTCCGACAAATGCCTTCACTACGGAAAAACCGTTTGCCTCAACATAATTCTCAATGGCATATGATATATCCGAGACCCTGTTGCGGGGCGTCGCTTTATCTATACCCTTATAAAGGGCTTCCTCTGTTACCATCAAAAGTTTTTTTGCAAGAGGGCTTACCTCCCCGACAGGCATGCTGACTGCCCCGTCTCCATAAAAACCATCCATATAGACTCCAAGGTCTATGCTTAACACATCCCCGTCGTTAAGCCTCACACGAGAGGGTATCCCGTGAATAACCTGATTATTCACAGAGGTGCATATACTGGCTGGGTATCCCCTGTATCCTTTAAATGCGGGTGTTCCGCCCTTTGAAATTATTTTTTCTTCTGCAAACATTTCTATGTCTTTTGTTGTAATGCCGGGCTTCACAAATGCCTTCAGATCTTCCAGTACCTCGGCAACTATTTTACAGGCATGCGCCATTTTCTCAATCTCCTCAGGAGTCTTTATGACAATCATTCATTTTGAATTTTGAATTTTGAAAACTATCCTCTCCTGCCCTTTATCCTGCCCTTCTTTAAAAAACCTTCGTATGAGCGGGTAACGAGATGCGACTCTATCTGTGACACCGTATCAAGGGCAACTCCGACAACAATCAGGAGCGAAGTGCCTCCAAAATAAAAAGGAACATTGAATCTCTGTATAAGAATCTCCGGGATAATACACACAACTGCAAGATATACTGCGCCGACAAATGTTAATCTCGACATAACCCTGTAAATGTATTCCGATGTCTTCTGTCCCGGCCTTATGCCCGGGATATACCCCCCATATTTTTTAAGATTGTCCGCTATATCCACGGGGTTAAACACGATTGCAGTGTAAAAATAAGCAAAAAAGAATATCATGCTCACGTAAAGGGTTGTATAAAAAACAGTGCCAGGAGAAAGCTGCTTTGCAACGCCCTGAACCCACGGGATTGCTATAAAACCAGCGATAGTCGCAGGGAACATTATTATGGAAGATGCGAATATGGGCGGAATAACGCCTGATGTGTTTACCTTCAAAGGAAGGTGAGTGCTCTGACCGCCGTATATCTTGCGTCCGACAAGCCGCTTTGCATATTGCACAGGTATCTTTCTCTGTCCTCTCTCAATAAATATAATCACGCCGATAACTGCAACCATCATCGCCAGTAAAAATATAACAAAAAAGATTGACAGTTCACCGGCTTTTAACAGTTGATATGTGCTGATTACAGCGTTAGGGAATCTTGCCACAATACCGGCAAAGATAATAAGAGATATGCCGTTTCCTATCCCTCTTTCTGTAATCTGTTCTCCAAGCCACATTATAAATGCTGTGCCCGATGTAAGGGTTATCATTGTAATCAACCTGAATGACCAGCCGGGACTCTGTATAAAAGCGCCTCCTGCCATGCTCTCAAGGCCAATCGCAATACCCATTGACTGTATTGCGCTTATAACAACTGTTGCGTATCTTGTATATCTTGTAATCTTCTTCCTGCCGGCCTCTCCCTCTTTGGCAAGCTTACCGATTGCAGGGATAACGACTGTAAGGAGTTGAAAAATAATCGAGGCGCTTATATAAGGCATAATCCCAAGGGCAAATATGGTAACCCTTGAAAGCGCTCCGCCTGAAAACATATCAAAGAACCCCATAAGAGCTCCGGCGCCGCTTTCAGCAAGAAATTTGCTCAGTTCCTCGCCGTTTATGCCCGGGGTCGGGATATGGCCGCCTATCCTGTATACAATAAGTAGTGCGAGCGTAAAGAGAACCCTGTTTTTTAACTCAGGGACTCTGAATATATTCTGAAAGTTTGAAAGGACTCCCATGATTAAATTAAAAACTTAAAATTTAAAATGCAAAATAAATGGATTCTACAATTTTGAATTTTGAGATTTGAATTTTGCATTTTAAATGTTAGATTGTTTCTGCTTTACCGCCTGCAGCGGCAATCTTGGCTGCAGCTGCAGCGCTGAACATTTTCGCCTTTATTGTAACCGGTCTTTTTATCTCGCCGGCGCCGAGTATCTTGATTCCGTCTTTAATCTGCCTAATTATCCCTCTCTCAACAAGCAGTTCAGGCGTTATAACATCACTGTCTTCAATCCTTGCAAGTTCTTTTAGGTTTATTACCGCATATTCCTTAGCAAAATAATTTTTAAACCCTCTCTTGGGGATTCTCCTCTGCAACGGCATCTGCCCGCCTTCAAAACCTGCTCCTTTTCCGCTGCCGGCGCGCGCCTTCTGCCCTTTATGCCCCTTGCAGGACGTCTTGCCATGGCCCGAACCTATTCCACGGCCTACCCTCTTATTTCTTTTTCTGCAGCCGTCTGCAGGCTTTAAATCCTCTATCCTCATCTAACTCCTCCGCTATTTTCCTGCGCTTCTTCCTCTGTCCTTCCCCTCAATCTGCGGACTGCATCAGGGTCCTTAAGCTTTAACAGCCCGTCTATAGTAGCCTCTGCGGTATTGTAAGGATTATGGCTGCCGATTGCTTTGGCAACGATATCCTGTATGCCGGCAACATCCAGCACTGCCCTTACAGCGCCGCCGGCGATAAGTCCTGTGCCTTTGACTGCAGGATTCATAACAATATAACCGGAACCGAATCTGCCTGTTATCCTGTGGGGGATTGTTCCATCTTTCATGGGGAATTTAACAAGAGATTTCTTTGCCTGCTCAACAGCCTTTCTTATTGCCTCAGGAACTTCTTTTGCCTTGCCTTTACCTATACCCACTATGCCGGCTCCGTTTCCAACAGCAACCAGCGCAGCAAAAGAAAATCTTCTTCCGCCCTTCACAACCTTTGCAACTCTGTTTATAAATACAACCTTATCTTTTAGAGTCAGTCCATCCGAATCAATTCTTTTCACCATACCCCCTGTTACAAAATTCAAAGTTAATGTGACTGGTAAATAGGTGAATAGGTAAATAGGTGAATGGGTTTTTGCGATTCACCGATTCACCGAATAGCGATTCACCATAATAGTTTTTATATTTTGCATTTTGCATTTTAGAACTCAAGCCCGTTTTCTCTGGCAGCATCAGCTAAGGCCTTAACCCTGCCATGATAAAGATAGCCGCTCCTGTCAAAAACAACCCTCTTTATCCCCTTTTTTAATGCCTTCTTTGCTATAAGCTCACCAACTTGCTTTGCTGCCCCGATGTTTCCTTTCCCGGACTTCTTATCTTTACCTTTCAGCTCTTTATCAAGGCTTGATGCGGCAGCAATAGTGCTGCCCTTAAAATCATCTATAATCTGGGCATACATGTGTGACAGGCTCCTGTAAACTGACAGCCTCGGCCTCTCAGTTGTACCCGCAACTTTCTTCCTTATTCTTTCGTGCCTTCTTGTTCTTGCGTCCTTTATTTCTGCTGCCAACTTGCAACCTCCATTATTAGCTTTCAGCACTCAGCTTATAGCTGACAGCTAACTGCTGATACCTATTTCTTGCCTGCCTTGCCTACCTTAAGCTTCAATCTCTGGCCTGCGTATCTTACCCCTTTGCCTTTATAAATATCAGGAGGCCTCAGCGCCCTTAAATCTGCCGCGATCTGTCCCATCTGCTGTTTGTCAATGCCCGTTAATGTAATCTGCGTCTGCTTCTGGTCTACAGCAGCCTTAATGCCGGACGGAAGAATAAATTCTACCGGATGAGAATATCCCAGAGCAAGCAGAAGTTTATTACCCTGAACCTGAGCCCTATAACCTGTACCCGTAATTTCAAGCACTCTCTGGTAACCTGATGAAACTCCTGATATCATATTTGATATAAGACTCCTTGTAAGTCCATGCAACGCCCGAATATCCTTAGTTTCTCCTGTCCTTTCAACCACTACCTTCCCTTCATCTACAATAACCCGTACTCCAGCAGGGAACCCTGATGAAAGCTCGCCTTTCGGCCCTTTGACATTAACAGTTGTACCTTCACTTTTTACATCTACACCTTTTGGTATATCTATCGGTTTTTTCCCTATCCGCGACATCTAATTGCTTTCTCCTTTTGAAAAAGTGTCAGTGTCAGTTTTTAGCGTCAGTAACAGACACTGTCCACTGTTCACTTATTACCACACATAACAAAGAATCTCACCGCCGACGCCTTCGCGGCGGCAGGTACTGTCAGTAGCGACGCCCTTGTGCGTTGTCAGCACAGCCATGCCTATGCCTCCCATTACCCTCGGGATCTTTTTGCTGCTGACATAAACCCTGCGTCCGGGCTTACTTATTCTTTTCAATCCGGATACAACATTATTCCCATCAACATATTTAAGCGTAATCCTTAAAACGCCCTGCTTATCATCTTTTAAGATTTTATATGCCTTTATGAAACCCTCTTCCTTTAGAATTTTCACTATTTCAAGCTTAAGCTTAGAGGCAGGAATATCAACTTTTTCTGCACGAATAGTAATCGCATTTCTAACGCGTGTAAGCATATCTGCTATTGGATCAGTTATCATTTGTCACCTCTTCACCAGCTTGATTTTGTTACGCCGGGCAGTTGCCCTTTGAGGGCAAGGCTCCTGAAACATATCCTGCATATTCCAAAATCTCTCAGAAACGCCCTCGGCCTTCCGCAGATTCTGCACCTGTTGTACGCCCTTACCTTAAACTTAGGCGCCTTCTTCACCTTTTCTATCATACAAGTCTTAGCCATCAATTACTCCTTTTTCTCGCCTTCGCTTTTTACCTTTTCTTTCCTGAACGGCATTCCCATGTGAGTCAGCAATGCCTTGCTTTCCTTGTCCGTTTTAGCAGTTGTACATATTGTGATGTCAAGCCCATGAACAGATTCAACCTTGTCATATTCTATCTCAGGAAAGATGAACTGTTCCTTTATTCCGACTGAATAGTTGCCCTTTCCGTCAAAAGACTTTGCCGAGACGCCTTTGAAGTCCCTAACCCTCGGCAGTGCAAGGTTTATAAATCTGTCCAGAAATTCGTACATAATATTGCCCCTTAATGTAACTTTACATCCTATAGGCATTCCCTGCCTGAGCTTAAAAGTCGCAATTGACTTCTTGGCCTTGGTAATAACTGCCTTCTGTCCTGTAATGAGGCCGAGTTCTTTCTGCGCTGCCTCAAGCAATTTAATGTTCTGAATCGCCTCGCCAAGCCCTACATTAAGAACCACCTTCTCAACTTTTGGAACCTGCATAACATTCTTGTACGCAAACTCCTTCTTAAGAGCAGGAAGTATCTCTTTTGAATATTTCGTCTTTAACCTTGAAATCTTTATTGGTCTATCGCTTCTTTGCATTTTTTACACACCCGTGATTTTTTTCCGTCTTCAAAAGCCATATTTGAAATCCTTGCAGGCTTGCTGCACCTGGGACACATGAGCATAACATTTGATCTGTGAAGAGGAGACTCCTTCTCAATAATCCCGCCCTGCGTATACTTCTTGTTTGGCTTCATATGTTTTTTTATAATATTCACCCTCTCTATCAGCAGTTCATCTTTTGAAGGCATAACTGAGAGCACGCGCCCCTTCTTGCCTTTTTCCTTGCCGGTTACAACTAAAACCGTATCGTTTTTCCTAATATTGAATCCCATTATTTACAGCACCTCCGGCGCCAGCGATATTATCTTCATAAATTCTTTCCATCTAAGTTCTCTCGCAACAGGCCCGAATATCCTTGTGCCTACCGGCTCTCCCTGCGGATTTATCAGCACTGCCGCGTTCTGGTCGAATCTAATATATGAACCGTCAGCTCTCCTCTGTTCCTTTTTTGTCCTTACCACAACGGCCTTTGCTATTGCGCCTTTCTTGACATTGGATTCAGGGATAGCCTCTTGAACACTGACGACTATTATATCTCCAAGCCGCGCGTATCTCCTGCGCATGCCGCCAAGCACTTTTATGCACCGGACTCTTTTGGCGCCCGAATTGTCCGCTACTTCCAGTATGCTCCTGTCCTGAATCATTCCCTATTGCTCCTTATGCCTTTTCAAGTATGCTTAAAACGGTCCACCTTTTATCTTTGCTGCGCGGCCGTGTCCCGGTTATAGAAACTGTATCCCCCACCTTGCACTTGTTTTCTTCGTCATGGGCTTTAAACCTGGTTATCTTCTTAACCACCTTTTTATATTCAGGGTGCTGAACATGCCTTGTAACAGCAACCACAACGGTTTTGTCCATCTTATCGCTAACAACCTTGCCTTTATAAGTTTTTTCTGCCATTCCGACCTCTTTTTTAACTTTTGACTTTTTTCGCCTCAGGCGAACCCGCCTGGCGCGGGAACTTCTCGCTTGTTATTGTCAGTATCTTAGCTATATCTTTTCTAAGCGCATTTATACGCTTAGGATTTTCCACCTCGCCTGTCGCAAGCCTGAACTTCAGGTTAAAAAGCTCTTTTCTGGTGTCCTGCTCTTTCTGCTTCAGTTCTTCTACTGTTAACGCCCTTAATTCTGAGGGTTTCATGCTACTGTATCCCCCCTCTTTACGAACCTCGTAGCAATCGGAAGCTTATAAGATGCAAGACTAAGCGCTTCCTTCGCTGTCTCCTCTGTAACCCCGGCAACTTCATACAGAACTCTGCCCGGCTTAACAACAGCAACCCAGTATTCCAGATTGCCTTTACCCTTACCCATTCTTGTTTCAGCAGGTTTTTTAGTTATAGGTTGATCAGGGAATACTCTTATCCACAGTTTACAGCCCCTCTTGGCGTGTCTTGTTATTGCTACCCTTGCTGCCTCAATCTGCCTGCTTGACACCCAGCCAGGCTCCATGGCCTTAAGCCCGAATTCTCCGAAAGAAAGTTTGGAGCCTGTATATGCCTTCCCACGCATATTGCCCTTCTGCATCTTCCTGAACTTGACTTTCTTCGGCATCAGCATCGCTTACTCTACTCCTTTATGTGCCTCTGGAAGTATATCGCCATTATATATCCAAACCTTAACGCCTATTTTCCCGTATGTCGTCTTTGCCTCTGAGAATCCATAGTCTATGTCTGCCCTAAAGGTGTGAAGCGGAACCCTGCCTTCCCTGTACCACTCGCTTCTTGCGATTTCCGCACCTGCGAGACGGCCGTTACATGCAACCTTAATACCAAGAGCCCCGAATCTCCGCGCCGAGATAACTGACTTCTTCATCGCCCTCCTGAATGCAATCCTCTTTTCAAGCTGCAGCGCTATATTCTCGGCAACAAGCTGTGCGTCAACTTCTGGCTTTCTTACTTCCTTTATATCTATTGCAACCTGCTTTCCTGTCATCACCTCAAGATCCTTCCTGAGCTTCTCAACCTCAGCGCCTTTCTTCCCTATAATAATTCCCGGCCTGGCTGTATGAATAATTACCCTGGCCTTCTGTCCTGCCCTTTCAATCTCAACACGTGAAACGCCTGCGTGGAACAACTTGTCTTTGATTACCTTTCTTATGGAGATATCTTCATTTAACTGATCAGCATATCCCCGCTTAATATACCACCGCGAATCCCACGTCCTTGTTATCCCAAGCCTGATTCCTATCGGATGCGTCTTCTGGCCCAAAATTTACCTCCAGTTATGATTGGTAAATCGGTGAATAGGTGAATGGGTAAATAGTCTCTTCCGATTCACCTGTTAGCGATTCACCGTAATGGTTTTTCATTTTGAATTTTCTTCAGTTAAAACTACTGTTATATGGCTCATCTTTTTCCTGATAATATTCGCCCTTCCCATTGCCCTTTGCTCAACCCTCTTCAATGAAGGTCCCTGATTTACAAATGCCTTAACACTCATATCCTCAGGATTAACTGCCTTCTTCTGCTCTGCATTTGCCATGGCAGACTTTAATATCTTCTCCACTATATCTGCGCCCCTGTAAGGCATAAACCGCAGGGCAATAAGCGCGTCCCCTGCTTTTTTTCCCTTGATAAGGTCCACAACCCTGCGAACTTTTCTCGGGGTTATCCTCGCAAATTTTAATATAGCCTTCGCTTCCATATTAACCTTTTTTCTCCCTATGTCTTAGCAGGCGCTGCCTTTTCAGCTTTTGAATGCCCCTTTGAATGTCCCTTGAAAGTACGCGTCGGTGAAAATTCACCAAGCTTATGCCCCACCATATTATCAGTTACATAAACAGGTATGAATTTCTTGCCGTTATGGACAGCAAATGTATATCCTATAAAGTCAGGCACTACTGTAGAACGCCTTGACCATGTTTTTATAATCTTTTTATCTCCGCTTTCAATCATAGTCCTGACTTTTTTCATCAGCTTCTCGTCAACAAATGGTCCTTTTTTCAATGAACGCGGCAATTTATTTCCTCCTCTTCACAATAAACTTATTTGTCCTCTTGTTGTGCCTTGTCTTGATACCTTCCGGCTTGCCCCATGGCGAGCACGGAGGACGGCCGCCTGAACTTTTTCCTTCTCCACCGCCCAGAGGATGGTCTACGGGATTCATTGCAACGCCCCTTACATGAGGCCTCTTCCCAAACCATCTTATCCTTCCTGCCTTGCCGTAAGAGATGTTCTCATGCTCAACATTGCTGACCTGCCCTATTGTCGCCATGCACTCTGAAGGAATAAGCCTTACCTCGCCGGAAGAAAGTCTTACCTGCGCATATTTTTCATCCTTTGCCACAAGCTGAATAGATGCTCCTGCGCTCCGCGCGAGCCTGGCTCCCTGGCCTGCCCTAATCTCAACATTATGCATGAACGAACCCAGCGGTATATCGCTTAAAGGCAGCGCATTGCCTACCTTAATCTCAGCTCCCCTTCCCGAAACCACCTCGTCTCCTACCCGAAGTGAAACAGGGGCAATGATATATCTCCTGTCGCCATCTCTGTATTTAAGCAGAGCAATCCTTGCCGACCTGTTTGGATCATACTCTATAGTTTCGACAATTGCCGGAACGCCTGCCTTGTCCCTTTTGAAATCAATCAGCCTGTAGGCCCTTCTGTTTCCTCCGCCCCTCTGCCATACAGTTACACGGCCAGTGTTATTTCTGCCGCCTGTCTTTCTTAAAGACCTGACCAGCGGTTCGTGCGGCTTGTCCGCAGTTAATTCGCTGAAATCAGAAACAGTCTGAAATCTTCTGCCTGGCGAAGTCGGATTATATTTTTTTATTCCCATTATGAACCCTCAATGAAATCAAGTTTTTCACCCTTTTTAAGGGTAACTATTGCCTTTTTCCTGTCAGACCTTCTGCCAATTGATTTGCCGTGCCGCTTCTGTTTTCCGTAAGTATTTATAGTGGCAACCTTCTCTACCTTAACCTTAAAAATCTCCTCTACAGCCTTCCTTACCTCAAGTTTGTTTGCATCCTTTGCAACCTCAACAAGTACCTTATTTTGTGACTCCTTAAGATTGCTGCCCTTTTCGGTAAAGAGCGGTTTTTTAATAACAGAATAAAGGCTTCTCATGCTGTCTCAGCCCCCTTGATGCCTGCAACCGCTCCTTTTGTAATAAGCAGCCTGCTATGAGCAATTACAGTATAAGCGTTCAGGTCTGATGCACAGGCTACATGAACGCCAGCAATATTTCTTGCTGAAAGCTTTATATTGTTATTATTTTGAGGTATCACTATAAGCAGGCTTTGCCCCTCAAATCCAAGGGTTTTTATTATAGCCGCCATATCTTTTGTTGAAGGCTTACTGATTGAGAGGTCATCTATCAATGTAATTTCTCCATCTGCAAGTTTTGCTGAAAGTGCATTTTTTAATGCCAGATGCTTAACCTTGCGAGGAATACTGTAAGAGTAATCCCTGGGCTGCGGCCCGAACGCTGTTCCGCCTTTCCTCCACAGAGGAGATCTGCTGCTCCCTGCACGCGCCCTGCCTGTATGTTTTTGCTTCCATGGTTTTTTGCCTCCGCCGCTCACCAGCCCCTTGGTCTTTGTAGCGTGAGTCCCCTGCCTCTGATTGGCAAGAAAGTTTATCACGGAATCATGCATAACAGCACCGCTTGCTTTGAGCCCGAAGATTTCCTCGGGGAGGTTAATCTTGCCTGCTTTTTTATTATTTCTGTCTTTTATCTCAATCTCAGGCATATCAGCTTTCCTTCCTTATCATCACATAAGCGCCTGAGGCGCCTGGAACTGCGCCTCTGATCATCAGAATATTCTGGTCAGGTTTGACGTCCACTACTGTAAGATTTTTTGCTGTAACACGTTCGGAGCCCATATGTCCTGGCATCCTCTGGTTTTTCCATACCCTTGAAGGATAAGAACTTGCTCCTATGGAACCCGGCGCACGGTAGAACATAGAGCCGTGTGAAGCAGGCCCTCCTGCAAATTTATGCCTCTTGATAACTCCCTGAAAACCTTTGCCCTTAGAAACGCCTGTTACGGAAACATTGTCTCCCTTGTTAAATTTTTCAACAGTGACAAGGTCTCCGACCTTAAGGTCTCCCATAGCAAATTCCTTAAGCAGCCTGTACGGCTTGACCCCTGCTTTTTTGAATACTCCGCTTAACGCCTTATTGACCTTTTTCTCTTTTTTAATTTCATTGAATCCGACCTTAACCGCTTCGTATCCGTCTTTTTCAAGGGTCTTAACCTGGACAACACAGCAGGGCCCTGCCTCTATTACTGTGACAGGAACAATCTTTCCGCCTTCAGCAAATATCTGTGTCATGCCTAATTTTTTTCCTAAAATACCTATCACAGCTTTATCTCCACATCAACTCCTGCAGCCAGTTCCAGCTTCATCAATGCATCTACTGTCTGGGGAGTTGGATCATATATGTCTATAAGTCTTTTATGTGTTCTTATTTCAAACTGTTCCCTTGACTTTTTGTCTACATGAGGCGACCTTAAAACAGTAAACTTACTTATCCGTGTAGGCAGCGGAACAGGACCTCCTATCCTTGCGCCTGTCCTCTGAGCAGTGTCAACTATCTCTTTGACAGACCTGTCAAGAACTCTGTGGTCATACGCTTTTAATTTTATTCTAATTTTCTGGTTCATATTTTAGCTCAATGGCGCAGCAGCACAGTAGAGCAGTAGTTTTTTACTGCTGTTCTTCTGCTCTGTTGCTCTTCTGCTCTGGTTCATTCAATCACCTCTGTCACAACTCCTGCTCCCACTGTACGGCCGCCCTCTCTTATAGCGAATCTCAGTTCCTTCTCCATTGCTATCGGCGCTATCATCTCTACTGTTATGGTTACGTTATCCCCGGGCATCACCATCTCCATTC
>CAZHHV010000001.1:37269-39064 GCA_964532335.1 uncultured Nitrospiraceae bacterium | reverse complement strand
ATACTTTTCAGTCATCCATTCTCCGAAGTTCTACGAAGGATGAATCCATGCCCATACTAATGCATTTTTCGGGTTAACATACCGCTGACAGCGCTTCAATATTAAGATGACAGGATTTTTAGCCCGTTCTGGATATCTTTCTTGATAGCCTTAATCACATCGGGAGAACTCAGCGGTACATCTCCGAGTTCTTCTCTTATGTCCTTTGTATCAATAGAATAAGCTCTGTTGTTGAGTCTGTGCTCGTAAAGGAAATCAATATCGGGGTTGCCGGCAATCAAAACAATAAGTGTCTCAGCCATATTGCCTATGGGTTTTCTGTCAATATGGCTGTGTTTGAAATATGCAGTAACAATAGTCCCTTCACCTTTTTTAGATGTAATAGTCATATCTCTATCAGCCTCTTTTGCCGATTGAGAGAGCAGGGATAATCCAAGACCTACCCTTCTTGTTGTACGGGTTGTATAAAATGGATCTACAGCATTTTCGAGGATTTCTTCGCTCATGCCTTTACCGTTGTCTCTTATCTCAACAGATAGAATGTCTTTTCTTGTATCCTCGATAACTCTTATCTCAACTCTATTTGCACCGGCAGCAATAGAGTTTTCAACAATATCGAGTATGTGTAACGAGAGGTCTTCCATTTCAATATATACCCCTCACCCTAACCCTCTCCCGCAAGGGGAGAGGGGACTAATGAGAACCCTTTCACGCCTGATAGGAGTCTCTCTAATATCTCCCCTCCCTTGACGGGAGGGGACGAAGGGGAGGGTGAATTATAATCCTTCACTATAGAATAACTTTTCTTCCTTCTATTCCCTTTAATGTAAGGCAGAGTTCATCAAAAGTTGCATGTTCCATAAAAAGGCCCGTTGAGACTTTGCCTATATTATCAAGTTTATGTGCATCTGAAGATCTTATCCATGGGATATGGCTGTACTCTTTAAATCTTTCTTTTGCCTCCTCCACCGATACATTGGAAGATATTTCCAATGCATCAAGCTTCAGACCAGAAGGTATAAAACCGAGATGGCCGATAATTCCAAAACCCTCTCTGTCAATATGCGCTGCGATTGCGATACCCTCAAAAGAATGAATAATATCTATTATCTGATTCACAGAAAGATTTGTTGAGCCAATTAAAAGTCTCTTGTTAAAACCGAGGACTTCTTCATGCTCATCCACAACAACCTGCATCCCGAATGCATTCTCATCATTTTCTCCGGGCTGCAGATTCTCATAGACGACTCCCTGCATCTTTAAAGCCTGGTCTATATCATTAAAGAGTCCAATTATATGCACCTCTTCTGACGATGTTATCTCAATCCCGGGGACCGCATTAATACCTTTTTCCCTTGCAAGTTTTCTTGTGACCTCTGCATTTTCCATAGAGTTGTGATCACACACTGCAATTATATTTAATCCTAAAGATGCAGTTTTTTCCACTATACGCAAGGGGGTCATTAACAAATCTGCACATGGAGAGAGACATGTATGGATATGAAGGTCTGCCCTGAACTCTACCCTACGGGCCATAGGCTAACATCTAATACCGAGGCTGTAAAGCCTGCCGACAAGTTCAAACGCAGGCAGGGAGCTTACCATTAGAGGTATTCCTTGCTCGTCAGCCTTTAAAAGAGTGTCCGCATCAGGATTTCTTCCATTCACAAGAATAATGCCTGACATATCCCTTAGTGTTGCAACTGCGATAATATTCTGATGTGTCTGGAGGGTTATCCAGACATTCCCCTTCTTTGAATTTCCGATTACATCTGACAGCAGATCGCTTACATAG
>CAZHHV010000001.1:3326-37259 GCA_964532335.1 uncultured Nitrospiraceae bacterium | reverse complement strand
TTAGATCCAGAGAAGGCGTTTTTACATCAAGGGAAAGTCTATTAACAATTTCCTGCAGTTTCATAGCGCGCTCCTTTTAATTCTTCTTTCTTGTTCAGGTATATAATAAATTCAAGCGTTGTGCCTTCACCGACCGTGGAATTGATGTTCATCTCATCCGCATTCCTTTTGATATTCGGAAGGCCCATACCTGAGCCAAACCCCATTTCTCTTATGTAGTCCGGGGCTGTCGAATATCCCTCTTTCATGGCAAGTTCAATATTTTCGATGCCCTGACCGACATCCTTAAGGACAACTCGTATTATTTCAGGAGTTATGCAATAATTCATCATTCCTGCCACAGAGTATATAATCGTGTTCATCTCTGCCTCAAATGCTGCTATAGCAGCCCTTCTTATAATATCTGGCTGAACACTCATGCCTTCTAATATTCCCTTCAAATTGCTTGAGGCAGCGCCCGCATTAGAGAAATCCTTGCCCGTAAGAAAAAAAACTCCTTCAATGACCTTGTTACTCATTTTTTAGTATTAAGCTAACTCCTTAGTCCTTTCTCGTAAAGTTTCCCGCATGTCTCATGCATCGAAAGATCGGTTACAAGCAGAGGGATATTCTTTGTGTCTGCTAATGCGATTGTTTCTATATCAGGCCTTTTACTCTGAACAAATACTATTGTTTTGACATCCGCAATCTCAGCAGTGCGAATTACCTGTGTATTTGTTAAATGTGTTATCAAAAGGGAATTTGTTATAGAAAATGCAAGCACATCACTCATGAGATCGGCACAGTAAGCCCTTACAATATTGAGATTCATATCTTCTATCTTTGAGAGCGCCACTGCGTTGAGTATTCTTTTGATTTCGTTTAATGTCATGCTTAAAAATTTTTAAACGGTTATATTATAACCCTTTCTACTCTTACAGCGTCTGGGGTTGCTGTGCCATTTTCTGAGAGATTTGTGAGCGCATTAACACGGCCGTGAGGAAAATGAACTGAAGTGAAAACAGTTCCAGAAGGTATAACATCAGAAACCTTTGCCTTCAGATATACTGTGCCTCTCCTTGATGAAACCTTAACATGGCTGTTGTCAGATATGCCGAATTTTTTGGCATCCTCATCATTAATCTCAAGAAAAGGTTCGGGAACAACAAGGTCAAGCGCCTTTGAGCGTGTTGTCATCGTTCCTGAATGCTGAAGGATATCTCTTGTGACAAGTGACAATGGATATTCTGTATCAGGCTCTTCTCCGCGTGTATATAACACAGGATTAAACGATTGACGATTGACGATTGACGATTGACGATTGACGATTGACGAGTTTATCTCCCTTGAGATGTCTTCTATACTCCTTATCCCAATATCAGTCCCCATTGATAACGAGAGATTTCTCAGGATCTGCCAGTCTGGCAGTGATTGGCCGGGGGCGTCTATTGCCTTTTTCAATGTCTGCGCAACCCCCTCGGCATTAATGAATGTGCCGTCTTTCTCTGCCCAGCTTGATGCAGGAAGCACAACATGCGCAAGCTTGGCTGTCTCTGTCAGGGCAATATCCTGAACAACAAGCAGTTCGAGCGATTTAAGTGTCCTTATAATCTTTGAATTGTAAGGAAATGCTGAAACAGGATCCTCGCCCATTATATAAAGGGCATGGAGTGAGCCCGATTCATAAAGCATATCAAATAGATTCTTTCCATCTGCATCCGGCCTTATTCCCATTTTGTAAGCTCCAAATGTGTTTGCATATTCAGCAGGGATCTGCAATGTATCTGTCTCATCGCCTAAGAGGATTACAAGATTCGAAGCTGCAAAAACCAGATCTGCTCCTTTTGTGTTCTCTGTCGAATTGATTGTGAATGAGATCATTCTGCTTTTAGCCCTTGCAATAGTCTCTGCAGCAGATACGAGTTCCTCTACGGAAATCCCTGTAATCCTTGAGACATCTTCAGAGATGTAATCATTAAGGCCCTTTTCGAATTCTGAAAACCCCGGGGTCTTGGAAACTATCTCCCTGTTGAAAAGACCCTTATCTATTATTATCTTCATTATTCCATTGAGCAGCGCAACAGAAGCGCCCTGTCTCATTTTTAGTTGAGTCGTACTATGCCTTGTGAGTTTTGTCTCCCTTGAATCAGCGACAATAAGCCTTGAGCCTTCTCTTTTTGCCTGAAGGATATTAAGTCCGAATACAGGATGTGTAATGCTGATATCCGATTCAATTATCAGAATAACTTCCTTGCCCAATGGTGATTTCAGGTTAATCGGATGGGTCTTTAATCCGAATGCCTTATCGAGAGCCTGCTGAACCTTTGAATATCCGAATGCGGCAGCAGAGTCAAAGTTGTTTGAACCAACAACGTTCATCATGAACTTTTTCAGCATAAAGTTGTCTTCATTCGTACATCTGTGAGAGCCGAGAGCGCCTACTGATGTTTTTCCGTAAGAATTGATAATAAAATTCAGGCTATCGCTTATATATGATAATGCCTCATCCCATGTTGCAGGAACCAGTGAACCTTCTTTTCTTATCAAAGGCGTTTTAAGACGGCTCTCATTGTATATGTAATCAAATCCAAACCTGCCCCTGCCGCACAGGTTGCCTTCGCTCCTTCCATTGTCTTCCTGGCCTCTTGATCTTAATATCTTCCCTTCTCTTATACCCAAAGTAAGAGTGCAGCCGCATCCGCAGAAAGGACAGATTGTGTCTTTTTCATCGAGAAACCATGCACGTGCCTGAAACTTGAACGGCTTACTCAAAAGCGCGCCTGTCGGGCATATATCAATACACTGGCCGCAGTAGTCGCATTCAAGGATTTCACCGAATGCGGGCTGAACAACAGTAGGAAATCCCCTTCCTATCAGTCCCAATGCCCCTCTTCCTTGATATTCACTACAGATTCGTACACATTTGCCACATAGAATGCATCTGTTTGAAGTAAGCTCTATTAGTGGTCCTCTGACATCAGGCGGGGTTTCTTTTCTGTGTCTTATGAAACGTCCTTCAGGTTTGCCAAATTCATATGCGAGGTCCTGAAGGTCGCATTCGCCTGCCTTATCGCATATTGGGCAGTCCAGCGGATGATGCACAAGAAGAAGTTCGAGCACTGTCTGGCGGGCTTTTCTGAGTTTAGGAGTATCGGTTTTAACAACCATTCCAGGAGCAACAGGGGTTGAGCATGCAGCAAAAAGCCTCGGCTGTTTCTCTACCTCAACAACACAAAGCCTGCATCCGCCATAAGGCCTGAGTCTTTTGTCAAAGCATAGATTTGGTATCTTAATACCATTTTTTGTTGCGGTTTGGAGGATTGTGGAGCCTTCCTCTGCAGTTATTTTTTTGTCATTGATTGTAAGCTCAATCATTTTTGACTCCTCCTGCCTTCTGTAATTTTTCTTTTTCGATTTTTTTCTTTTCTCGCATTTCCTGCATTGCTTGTGTGCCTTCCATCGTTCCTAATTCACATCTTAGGCATCTCCTTGCCTCTTTAACTGCCGTCTCTTCAGTGAAACCTAATTCCACCTCTTTAAAGTTCTTAACCCTATCTTTTATAGGCAGATGGGACATCTCAGGCCGGGCAGCGCTCTCTATTTCCTCATCGGTCAGCTCAACCGGTTCAATATACATGGATGGTCGGGTTACATTGTATTCCCTTTCTATGCTTTCCCCCCTGAGATATTTATCAATGGATTCAGCGGCTAACTTACCGGCTGCAATAGCATGTATAACGGTTTTTGGACCGGTCACCGCATCTCCACCGGCAAAGACCCCTTTTCTTTTAGTGGCTAAAGTCTCAGGGTCAACTACAAGGGTATTCCTTTTAGAAATCTCAAGTCCCTGACCTCCAAGGAATGTAATATCAGGAGCTTCCCCGATTGCCCTTATTAATGTATCTAATTCTATGATAAATTCAGAACCGCTAATAGGGACAGGTTTTCTTCTTCCGCTTGCATCTGGTTCTCCTAATTCCATACGGATAGCCTCAATGCCGGCAAGTTTTCCATTTTGTGTTAATACCCTTGTTGGTGCGCTCAGGAACTGTATATCAATACCCTCTTCAATTGCAGCATCCACTTCCTCTTTAAATGCCGGCATCTCTGCCCTTGTCCTTCTGTAGATAAGTGTAACCTTCTCTGTATTTGGAAGGCGATGTGCAGCCCTGGCAGCGTCAACTGCAGCATTCCCCCCACCGATAATACCAATCCTTTTGCCAACCTTTATATCTTTGCCCAGATTTACTGCCTCAAGAAATTTCAAAGAGCCTATGACCCCTTCGCTATCCTCACCAGGGATGCCCAGGTCCATCGGCTTATGGGCGCCGACTGAGATAAAAATAGCTTCATACCCATCATTGAAAAGGCTGTTAATAGAGATTTCTTTCCCCAATGCTGTATTTGTTTGGAATTTAACCCCTGCCTCTTTAATGGCGTCAATATCAGCATCCAGCAGCTCTCTTGGCAAACGATATGTAGGTATGGCTACTCTCAGCATACCACCTAAAACAGACTTTGCCTCAAAGATTGTAACATCATAACCTTCTATGGCAAGGAAGCAACCTGCTGTGAGCCCTCCTGGCCCTGAGCCTATAATGGCAACCTTTTTATTTTTTGGCTCTTTGCGTTTAATCGGTAATTTGTAGCCTGTTTGCAGCCCGTAATCAGTAGCAAATCGCTTCAGTGCCCTTACTGCAAGGGGTTTTCCCGCCTCTCCTGATTTGCAATTGGATTCGCAGGGGTGAGTACAGACACGGCCGCAGACACTTGCCAGTGGATTGTCTTTTCTAATAACCTGAACTGCCTCATCAAAGCGTCTTTGGGCGATTAAGGCTGCATAGACAGGCACTTCTGTGCCAATAGGGCAGGTATGCTGACAGGGAGATGATATTATCTCCTTGCAGACCATTGCCTCACATCTCTTATATTTGATATGAGTTTCATACTCATCTTTGAAATATTTAATTGTAGTAAGGATAGGATTCGGGGCTGTCTGTCCAAGGCCGCATAGAGATGTGGCAATAATATCTCTACTGAGGTCCTCTAGCGTCTCGACATCAGTCTCTTTTCCCCTGCCTTCTGTGATATCCGTAAGCATATCTAATAAAATCTTTGTCCCTACCCTGCACGGAGGACACTTTCCGCAGGATTCCTCTGTTGTAAAGCCGAGGAAGAATCTAGCTAAACTGACCATGCAGTTGCTGTCATCCAGAACGACCATGCCGCCAGAGCCGACAATGGCGCCTGTTGCTACAATATCTTCATACGTGACAGGGGTGTCGAGAAGGCTTTCAGGAATACAGCCGCCTGACGGACCTCCAAGCTGTACAGCCTTGAATTTCCCCTTTCTTATCCCGCCTCCGATATCATATATAATTGTCCTCAGGGGAATTCCCATAGGAACTTCAACCAGACCTACATTGCTTATAGCGCCTGTAAGGGCAAATACCTTTGTTCCTGTGCTTTTCTCGGTCCCGAGGCTTTTATACCATTCAGCGCCATTTAATATTATCGGAGCAATCTGGGCTAAGGTTTCAACATTATTCAGGACTGAAGGTTTATCCCAGAGCCCTTTTTGTGCAGGGAAGGGCGGCCTTGGTATTGGCATCCCGCGTTTTCCTTCAATAGAACGCATGAGGGCTGTTTCTTCGCCACAGACAAAGGCGCCTGCACCAAGGTATATGCTGAGGTCAAAATTAAAATCTGAGCCAAGGATGTTTTTCCCGAGCAGTCCTGCATCATAACACTGATCAATAGCAAGTTGAAGACGTTTTACAGCAAGAGGATATTCCGCCCTTACATAGATAACGCCTTTGCTTGCGCCTATGGCACTAGCGCCTATAATCATACCTTCAATTACTGAATGCGGGTCAGACTCCATAACAGACCTGTCCATGAACGCACCAGGGTCCCCCTCATCGCCATTGCAGAGCATAAATTTCTGGTCTGCCTTTGACTTTGAGGCAAATTCCCATTTTAAACCCGTCGGAAACCCTGCGCCGCCTCTGCCCCTTACACCCGAGTCTTTTACAACTTTTATTATTTCTTCAGGAGTCATCTCAGTGAGCGCCTTTGCAGCAGCAAGATAACCATCCCTGGCAATGTATTCTTCAATCTTTTCAGGATCAATGAGTCCTTTATTTCGCAGGACACGAAGCACCTGATGTTTAAAGAAAGGTATCTCACCCATAGCTGGAACAGTTATTTTCTTGTCTGGTTCCTGATACATCAATCTCTTTACAGGTCTGCCCTTTAAGAAATGTTCTTCTACCAGATGAGGGACATCCTCTACCTTTAATGCCTGGTAAAAGATATTATCAGGGTAGACAGACACAATAGGTCCTTGTGCACAGAAGCCATTACAGCCTGTCATGATAACCTGTATCTCATTTTCAAGCCCCCTCTTTCTCAATTCTTCCACGAGGGCGGACTTAACCTTCATAGTTCCGCTCGCAATACAACCTGTCCCTGCACAGAGCATCACATTTGCACGAAACTTTTCCATCAATTTCTCTCCTCTACCCCACCCATCCTCCCCTTAGTAAGGGGAGGAAAGAGGAAGGGTTAATATGTCGTCTCACTTCCAATAGCCAATGCATATTTTTCTACTGCATTACCACCCATAATATGTTCCTTAAATATCTCTTTAATCTTTTCCTCTGTCAGGTCAATGTATCTGACCGGAGGATTATTTACTATCTCTACTGTGGCCATGGGTTCACGGGCGCAAAGTCCCGCACACCCTGATGTAGTAACAATCACATCTTCAACCTTGACCTGTGCTATTTCGTCCATTAAAACGGTCATTATATTTCTTGCGCCGGCAGCTATGCCGCATGTCCCCATATGGACGGTAACTTTTGCCCTGTAGCCGCCTTCCCTTAAGGTAAAGGTTGCCTTATGTTGTTCTTTAATCTTTCTTAAATCATCTATAGTTAGTCTTGGCATAGTTTACCTCCTCTTTATCTATATACATTAATAACCTCTCTTACCTTCTTTGGATGCAGTAAACCATAGGTATCTTCGTCTACTACTGCCACTGGTGCGAGACCGCATGCGCCAAGGCATCGGACAGTCTCAAGTGAAAACTTTTTATCCTCTGTAACCTCCTCAACATTTACACCTAATTCTGACATGAATTTCTCCAGAATTGCCTCTGATTTTTTTGCATAACAGGCAGTCCCGAGACAGAGCCTGATGAGGTGTTCCCCTCTGGGTTTCATAGTAAAGAATGAATAGAATGAGACAACGCTATGCACCTCTGCTGCAGGAATATTCAGTCCCTTTGCAACTCGCTTCTGTATAAACGATGGAAGGTAGCCTACAATCTCCTGAGCCCGCTGAAGCACAGGTATGAGGCTGCCGGCTTTATTTTTATGTTCTTTTATGACTCTGTCCAGTTCATTGAGCATAGAAGGAGGGAATTCCTCTTTAGGCTTTTCTTCAATGTATGCCTTTCCTTTCAGCCATTCTAATGCCCTGTGTGTTACATCTGTCAGAACTGCCGGTGTAAAGGGTTTTGGGACATAATCAATAATGCCTAATTCAAGGGCTTCTTTAATTGTCTCCTGTGATGGATAGCCTGTAATGATTACAATACCGATAGAAGGTCGGAATTTCCGCATCCATCTTATCAATGTGATTCCATCCACCTCTGGCATCTTAAGGTCTGTTAAGACAAGGTCATAACTGCTCTGTTCCATCTTGAGCATAGCCTCTCTTCCACTAAGAACCCCTTCAACATTATAACCTTCAGCCTTAAGAACCCTTTCAGCGCTTCTTATTACTATAGCTTCATCGT
The DNA here is from genome assembly GCA_964532335.1 of uncultured Nitrospiraceae bacterium. Taxonomy (GTDB): domain Bacteria; phylum Nitrospirota; class Thermodesulfovibrionia; order Thermodesulfovibrionales; family UBA1546; genus UBA1546. The sequence continues at coordinate 29,476 of CAZHHV010000001.1, read as the reverse complement.
CCACAACAAGAATTTTGGTAGCATTTGCCATAAAAATAACTCCTCCCTTCTTTTAATTGAGTCAATAAGTCAACTTTCGCAGCACTTTTAAAAACGCCTTCTGTCATTCCCGCGAAAGCGGGAATCCAGAGGGATATATTGTGGAACTGGATTCCGTGTCAAGCACGGAATGACAACCAAAAATCATCTGCGAAAGTTGTATTACTCATTTACTCATGCTAAAGTTCCAGTATTTCCATTTTATATATTCATTAATCGCCCTTCCTGCCTTTCTTCCTGCGCCCATAGCCAGGATAACCGTTGCAGAGCCTGTAACTATATCTCCGCCTGCAAAGACGCCTGGTTTTGAGGTCATGCCTGTTTCCTCTTCAGCTACAATATACCCCCTCTTGTTTAATTTTAAATCAGGCACGGTTTTTGTTAAAATTGGATTTGCCCTTGTTCCGAGTGCAGGTATTGCAACATCTATCTCAATCTGAAATTCACTGCCTTTAATAGGAATCGGTTTCCTTCTGCCGGATTCGTCAGGCTCTCCTAATTCCATCTTTATACATTCAACCCCACAGACATTCCCCTTGCCGTCATCAATAAATCTTGTTGGATTTGTTAATAGCAAGAATTCTATTCCCTCCTCATGTGCATGATGAACTTCTGCCTTTCTTGCCGGCATCTCAGCCTCAGAACGCCTGTATATAAGATAGACCTTATCTGCACCAAGTCTGAGGGCCACCCTTGCAGCATCCATAGCGACATTGCCGCCGCCGAATACAGCAACCTTTTTGCCTCTCTTTATCGGTGTATCATACTCAGGGAAAAGATATGCCTTCATTAGATTTGCCCTTGTTAAAAATTCATTCGCAGAGTAAATACCGTTTAGGTTTTCTCCTGGTATTCCCATAAACATAGGCAACCCTGCGCCTATTCCAATATAGCAGGCATCATATCCGTGGCTGTTCAATAGTTCATCAACTGTATAGAGCTTTCCAATCACTGCATTAGTTTGAAACCTTACCCCTATCCTTTCAAGATATGATATTTCAGCCTTGACAATCTTCTTGGGAAGTCTGAACTCAGGGATGCCATAGACAAGAACACCACCCAGTTCATGGAGCGCCTCAAAAACAGCAACCTCATAACCCTTTTTTCTGAGGTCGCCTGCTGCTGTCAATCCGGCAGGACCTGAGCCGATAATAGCAACCTTTCTGCCATTTGGCTCTGCCATCTCAGGCATCTCAAACTTTCCATGAACCCTGTCATAGTCTGCTGCAAATCGCTCAAGGTTGCCTATGGCAACAGACTCTGCCTTTTTCCCTAAGATACATAAGGCTTCACATTGAATCTCCTGTGGACATACCCTTCCACAAACAGCAGGAAGGCTGTTTTTTTCACGGATATTTCTTGCAGCGCCAATGAAATCATGCTTGGTGATAAGCTGTATAAATGGCGGTATATCTATCTCTACAGGGCACCCTTCTCTACAGGCAGGTTTCTTGCACTGCAGGCATCTTGATGCCTCCTCAACTGCATCATCCGGGGTGTATCCATAAGGAACCTCATCAAAATTCCTCGCCCTCACCAGAGGGTCCTGTTCCCTCATCTTTACTCTCTTTTTTGGTTTTTTTTCCTCTTTTTTCTCCTCTTTTTCCTCCATGCTCATTTCACCCCCATTTTTTCTCTATACCTTTGCATGGCTAACCTTTCCTCATCAAGATACATCTTCTGTCTTTCCATAAGCAGATCAAAATCAACCTTATGTCCATCAAATTCAGGGCCGTCAACACAGCAAAACTTTGTCTCCCCTCCTACCCCTACTCTACAGCCGCCGCACATCCCTGTTGCATCAATCATGATTGAATTTAAACTAACTATAGTTTTTACATTGTATTTTTCTGTTGTCTTACAGGCAAATTTCATCATAATAGCAGGGCCGATAGCGACTACTAAATTTATATTGCCCTCCTTCAGAAGTTCTTCCAATGGAATAGTTACCACTGCCTTTCTGCCGTAAGAGCCATCATCTGTCGTAATAATTAGTTCATCTGATACCTTGCGCATTTTTTCTTCCCAGAAAAGGAGTGACTTTGTCCTTGCGCCTATGATAGAAATTATTATATTACCTGCCTCTTTTAATGCCTTTGTTATCGGGTAAATAGGCGCAATTCCAACTCCACCACCTATACAGACAACCTTTCCAAAATTTTCTATATGGGAAGGAATACCGAGAGGGCCTATAACATCAGTTATAAAATCACCTTCATTTAATGCTCCAAGGTGATAGGTTGACTTTCCAACCTTCTGGAATACAGTAGTTATGGTTCCTTTTTCCCTATCAAAATCAGCAATAGTTAAAGGTATCCTCTCTCCCTCCTCATGAATCTTAAGAACAATAAAATTGCCTGGCTTTGCCTTTTTTGCAATATCTTTCGCATCAATATCAAATAGGGTTATGCTTTCTGATAGCTCTTCCTTTTTTAAGATTTTAAACATAAGTTTCTCCTTCGCTTGTCAAATTTTTATCCCGTTAGAGGAAGTTCTCTAACAGGGTTAAGGCAATGTTGTTATCAGTTCAATCCTCGCAAGCCAGAGCAACCACCCCTCACTGAGGTTATCCCTTATAAGTGCGCTCATAGCAGTATTAGCATTAATGTTGATCTCTTTAACCCTGCCTGTTATTGGTGAAATAAGGTTCTCGGTCTGTCCTGTGCTTGATAAGATTTTGCCAAACGGCTCCCCTGCTATAAGCATATCAATCTTTTCAGAAAGCTCAATATATGTGAGTTGGCCTGCTAACAGCCAGTATCTTACATCGCACCCGATCTCCCATATTTCATTTTTCAGCGGTCTTGCCCATGTTCCTTCCTTATAAAATATCACCGGGTTTTCAGTATCCCTCAGTGAAACGATATCATTTCTGAAATCGTCTATAAACGCCTTCCTTAATATCCATCCCCTGCTGTCAAATACTTTTTTGGCAACATTTACCATAAACTCGGGAGTAAAGGGCTTTTCGATAAACTCGAGCGCGCCGAGCCTCACAGACTCCTTGGCATCCTCTAATGTGGGATAACCTGTAATTATGACAACGTCAAGTTTTGGCTGGATAATCTTTGATTCTTTTAAAACAGTAATTCCGCTAACATCAGGCAGTCTTATATCAGATATCAGGAGGTCAAATTCCTCATTGGAGACCTTTTTAATTGCGTCTTCGCCTCTGTCTACTGTTATGATGTTGTAACCTTCTGCACCTAAAATCCTTTTACAGCTCAGAGTAACAACAGGGTCATCATCCAGCACCAATATTTTCCCTTTTTCCCCCATGATTATGCCTCCTTTCTGCGTTACATACTACATTAACTTTCTGAACTAAATCCACAATATCCTGCCCTTACAATATCTTCATTATCTATCACGAGGACTTTAGTCCTATTCATCTATACCTCAGGTTACATTTTTGATTCATGAGCAATGGCATTCTTTATCACAGAGATTATCTGTTCAGGGGTGAACGGTTTTTCAATATAATCAAATGCGCCGAGCTTTATAGCCTTAACAGCTGTCTCTACAGTTTGATAGCCTGTCATGATAACAACTTCAACGGCAGGTTTTCTTTCTTTGATAATCCGTAAAACCTCTATGCCATCCACGTCAGGCATCTTCAGGTCTGTCATCACAATATCGAAATCCTCATTCTCAGCAGTCTTCAAGCCTTCCACTCCGCTTTTGACTGTTTTTACATCATAACCTTCAGGCTCAAGCGCCCTCTTACAACTTATAAGAACTATGTCTTCATCATCTATAACAAGAATCTTTCCTTTGCTCATACTTTACCCTCATATGCTGGAAATCTTACAAAGAAACTTGTTCCTTCTCCTAATTTGCTTCTCACCAGTATCTTGCCTCCATGGTCCTGAATGATACCATGGCTTACAGCAAGACCAAGACCTGTGCCTTTCCCGACTGGTTTTGTTGTAAAGAATGGTTCAAATATCTTTGACATGTTCTCCTCAGATATGCCCTGTCCTGTATCTCTAAATTCTACCTCTGTAAAGGGCATTCCGTCTTTCGTCTGCCTTCGTGTGGCAATGGTCAATATCCCTACGCTTTCCATTACATCTGCTGCATTTATAATCATATTTAAAAATACCTGTTGGAGCTGGGATGCATTTGCCATCACAGGCGGCAGAGTCTCATCAAGATTTAAGACAATCTTTATATTGAAAAAGTCTGCCTTATGCCTTACCATATTTAGAGCGCTTAGCACAACATCATTTATGCTTGTAAGGGTCTTATCTGTTGATGTTGCCCTGGCAAATCCAAGAAGCCCCTTTATGATATTAGAGCATCTATTTGCCTGCTCAATAATTATATTTATGTCTTCCTTTTCCTGACTGCCTTCTGGAAATCACTTAAGCAAGAGATGACTAAAGGTGACTATGCCTGTAAGCGGGCTGTTTATTTCGTGGGCAACGCCTGCTGCCATCCTTCCCAATGAAGCGAGTTTTTCTGAATGGATGAGCTGTGATTGTGCCCTTCTTATGTCTTCAGTCTTCTCCTCAACCTTTTTTTCGAGCGTAGTACCCCATTCAATCAGCTCTTTTTTAGCTATTGAAAGATCTGCGGTCATCGCATTAAACGCCCTTGCAAGATCTCCAATCTCATCCTTTGTTTTTATCTCCACTACATAATCGAGTTCGCCTGCAGCCACTCGTTTCATGCCATGAGTAAGCATACTTAAAGGGACAGACACAATCTTCCATAGAATCGTACAGAGGACTACTGACAATAAACAGATAAAACCAATGAGAAAGGCTGTAATGGCTATCTTCTGTTTTTTCAGTGTTTCATCCAGAATAGATAATGAAAGGTCTGCCTTCACAAACCCAAGAATCTGCTGTTCCTTAGGATGAATATGGCAGGAAGAGGTATAGCATGCAGGTTCATTATGAATCGGCCGCACAATAGTCAGAATCCTATAGCCTTCTTTTCCTCTGTTAACAGCCCATAATGGCATCTCTCTTCTTTCCAGAGGTTTAGAATGGCATGAGATGCATGGCATTTCATTTTTATCAAGCAAGACTCCTTTCTTTTCTTTTATTGATGAATAAGCAATTCTGCCTTTGGCATCTAATATCCTGACATTGATGACTCCCTCTCCAGAGCCTAATACTTCAAGAGTCTGCTGGGTCAGAGGTGGTTGGAAGGCAAGCATATCATGGCGAGTGCTCTCTTTTACATGGTTAAGAAAGGATGAACCGTACTTTACAGCATTGCCAAGAAGTTCTTTCTCCTGCCGTTGTATCAGGAAATACCAGAAGACAGCGCTCACTACTACCATAAGAGTGCCTATGGCAATGATAAGCTTCCCGGTCAATGAATGCAGAGATTTTTTTACAATCATACCTAAGAAATTTATACCATTTCTGAGAATTTATGCAAGTAATTAAAATAACAGGTAAAATCGAGATTATGAAACCTGAATGCTTTTCCCCTTGACAACGATTGAGAACTTAAATTATCTTATTGAGATTTTAGATTAAAAATAAATCTATGCCCGGAACTTATTTGCCTTCGGATTATTTGCCTGTTCTTATATTTTTGATGGTCGCAACGGCCTTCGGAATGGGCGCCTTATTAATCGGTGAACTCCTCAGACTGAAAAGGCCATACCCTGAAAAACTTATGCCTTATGAATCAGGCAACCTGCCTGTCGGAGAGCCGCGATACAGATTTTCTGTTAAATTCTATATTATCGCCATGCTCTTTGTTATCTTTGACGTTGAGGCTGTTTTCCTTTATCCCTGGGCTGTTGTATTTGACAGGATTGGACTATACGCATTTATTGAGATGGTTATTTTTATAGTGATACTTTTTGTCGGCTATGTTTATGCATGGAAAAAGGAGGCATTTAAATGGGACTGAAAAATCGTTATGGCGTGAAGCGTTATAGCGTTGTAGCGTAAAATAATGAAAACAATGAACGCAATAACGCTATAACGCAATAAACGCAAAAAAAGGGGTAAGGTATATATTAATGGACACAGCGGTTAATCTTGTTGAGGTTGAAAAAGGCACAAAAATACTGTCGCCCAATATCATTATCACCTCAATGGACAAGCTCATCAACTGGGGAAGAAGCTCGTCCTTATGGCCCGTGACCTTCGGGCTTGCATGCTGCGCCATTGAAATGATGACGACGGGATCGTCACACTATGACCTGGACAGGATGGGGGTTATCTTCAGAGGCTCTCCACGACAGGCGGACCTTATGATTGTCGCAGGCACTGTAACGAAGAAGATGTCTGAGATTGTGAGAAGGGTCTATGACCAAATGCCGGAACCAAGATATGTTATTTCAATGGGGAGCTGCGCATGTTCAGGAGGCATATTCAATACATACAGCACCGTGCAGGGATGCGACAGTTTCCTGCCTGTGGATGTTTATATACCGGGCTGTCCTCCAAGGCCTGAGACTCTGCTTGAAGGGATAATAAAGCTTCAGGAAAAGATAAAAGGCGAGCATTTCAGATGGAGCAGGTGGAGGTAAAAATAGAGCAGCAGAGCAACAGAGCAGCAGTAAGGATACTACTGCGCTACTGCGCTGCTGAGCTACTGCACTAAGAACATGGAACCTTTAGAGATAGCGAGTAAGATTAAAGATAAGTTTCCGGATGAAGTCCTTGAGGTAAAGGAATTCAGGGAGCAGGCCGCTGTCACATTAAAGAAAGACAGAATCCTTGAAATATGCAGGTATCTCCATGACGATTCTGACCTTTGTTTTGACTATCTTGTTGATGTATGCGGTGTGGACTATCAGGGGAGAAATGAAAAGAGGTTTGAGGTTGTCTATCATCTTTATTCTATAAAGCGCTGTCATGCAATAAGGTTAAAGGCAGAGGTGCCTGAGAGCAGTCTTGAGATTGATTCTGTTACTGCTGTATGGGCCGGCGCAAACTGGCATGAAAGGGAATGCTATGACATGTTCGGGATTATTTTTAAAGGTAATCCGGATCTCAGGAGAGTCCTTATGCCTGAGGACTGGGAGGGCCATCCACTGAGAAAGGATTATCCGCTGAAGGGGACTGAGAAGGAATGGTCAGGGTTTAAGGCAGTTCTTGACAGGGCAAAGAGATTTAAAGAGTTTGAATGGCAGGAATAACTAAAGTGAATAGTGACAGTGATTAGTGTCAGCTACTGACAACTGACACTGACACCAAAAACTATGGAACAAATAGAAAAGACATTTGAGACAAGGGAACTAACCATCAGCATGGGGCCCCAGCATCCGGCAACCCATGGGGTTCTTAGGCTTGTGCTTACCCTTGACGGCGAGACTGTTATTAAATGCGCTCCTCATGTTGGTTATCTCCACAGGGGGATAGAGAAACTCGGAGAAAACAGGACGTATTTTTCTGCACTTCCCCTAACCGACAGACTCGATTACATATCATCCATGAACAACAATGTCGGCTATGTAAATGCCGTTGAAAAACTTTTTGGCATTGAAGCGCCTGAAAGGGCAAAGTTTATCAGAACCATGGTCGCTGAGATGGGAAGGATTTCAAGCCACATTATATGGCTTGGAACACATGTCCTTGATATCGGCGCAACAACTCCATTTTTATATGCATTCAGGGAAAGAGAGCGCATCCTTGACCTTTTTGAAACATTGTGCGGGGCAAGGCTCACGGTAAGTTATCCGAGGATTGGCGGAGTTAGGAATGATATTTCACAGGAATTTCTTGATGAACTCTATGAGTTTGTTCTTGAGTTTCCTGACAGGATGGATGACTATGAAACACTTGTCACTGAAAACAGGGTTTGGAAGAAGAGGACAGTCGGCATAGGCGTTATTTCCGCAGAAGAGGCTGTCAACTGGGGGCTTACAGGCGGTATGCTGAGGGGCTCCGGCGTGAACTATGACGTAAGAAAACATGCCCCTTATGATGCTTATGACAGGGTTGAGTTTGATGTCCCTTTGGGGAAAAACGGAGATTGCTATGACAGGTATCTTGTCAGGATGGGCGAGATGAAGCAGGCAAACAGGATAATTAAACAGTGCATAGAAAAACTGCCTGCAGGCCCTGTAATGGCTAATGCCCCCAAGTTTACCCTTCCTCCCAAAGATATGGTCTTAAAGGACATGGAACATCTCATACATCAGTTTGTCCTGATAACAAAAGGTCCGGTTGTTCCTGAAGGAGAGATATATTCTGCTACAGAGGTTCCTAAAGGGGAACTCGGATTTTATTTTGTAAGCGACGGCACCGGCAAGCCGTACAGGATGAGAGTGAGAGCGCCCTCTTTTGTTCATGCATCAATTCTGCCGAAATTATGCGAGGGTGGATTTGTCGCAGACGTTATCGCAAACATAGGGAGTATTGACATAGTCTTGGGAGAATGCGATAGGTGAATACAGTTTTTAGTTTTGTCATTCCCGCGCAGGCGGGAATCCAGTTCTCATCAGAAGCTCTGGATTCCGCATCAAGTGCGGAATGACGGCGAGGAAAATTTAAGGAAATGTTTAGCGAAGCAGCCATAAAAGAACTGAATGAGATACGACAGAAGTATCCTGATGCGAGCGCGGCGCTATTGCCTGCCCTTTATATTGCTCAGAGAGAATTCGGGCATCTCGGAGCTGATGCATATGAAGCTGTTTCAGATGCTCTCGGTGTTCCAAAGGCGATTGCAAGAGGAGTGGGGACGTTTTATGCAATGTATAAGCATAAGCCTATGGGACGGCATGTTATACAGCTATGTACAAATGTCTCATGCATGATACTCGGCGCAGAGAAGCTTTCAGACTTTCTTAAGAATAAATACGGGCTTGAACCCGGAGGGACAACTCCTGACAAAAGGTTTTCACTTGTTATCATGGAATGCATAGGCGCATGCGGCACAGCGCCTGCAATGCTTGTGAATGACGATTTTTATGAGAATCTTACGGAAAAGTATATAGAGGAAATATTAGCGAAATATAAATAGGAGGAAAGAGTTAGAAGTTACTAATAAGACCATAAGTAATACCACATGACCATTTTTGTTCTGTCATTGCGGCTTGTCCGCAATCCTTCCTAAAGAAAGATTCCCGACAAGCGGGAATGACAAACCGTGGTTTCACTTATGAATTTCTATTAAAAGTTTAAGGTTATGGAAAAAGTACTTTTAAAGAACATAGACAACCCGAATTCAGCTGATATTAACGAGTACAAAAAAATTGGCGGATACAGGAGTCTTCCGAAGGCGTTTGAGGACAAGCCGCACGACATAACTGATATAGTGAAAAAAGCAGGGTTAAGGGGAAGGGGCGGAGCAGGGTTCCCGGTTGCAATGAAGTGGTCCTTTGCATGCGCTGATACGAAATTCCCGAAATATCTCCTATGCAATGCAGATGAAGGAGAACCGGGCACATTCAAAGACAGGCCTATACTTGAGAAGAATCCCCATCTCCTGATAGAGGGCATGGTCATATCAGGTTATGCAATCGGAGCACAGTACGGATACATATACCTGAGAGGCGAGTATCCGGGCGCATATCATATCCTGAATAGGGCAATCGCTCAGGCATATGAAAACAATCTTCTCGGCGATGATATTTTAGGGAAGGGCATAAAGTTTCATCTCGCTGTTCATCGCGGCGCAGGCGCATACATATGCGGCGAAGAGACCGCTTTAATAGAATCACTGGAGGGGGATAGGGGACAGCCGAGGACGAGGCCGCCGTTCCCTGTTAATGTGGGCGTTTTTGCAAAACCTACTGTTGTCAATAACGTAGAGACGCTGTCAAACATTCCCCTTATTATAGAAATTGGCGGTGAGGAATATTCAAAGATCGGAAGTTCTGATTGCCCGGGCCCCAAACTCTATTGTGTAAGCGGTCATGTTGAAAAACCCGGTGTTTATGAACTGCCTATGGGCACAATCCTGCGGGACATAATCTATAAACACTGCGGAGGAATTAAGGGAGGGAAGAATCTTAAGGCTGTGATTCCGGGCGGGATTACAACGCCGGTGCTTCCTGCGGATAAGATAGACTGCCCTATGGATTTTGTAAATATGCCAAAGCACGGGAGCATGCTTGGCTCAGGCGCCGTGATTGTGATGGATGAAACAGTGTGTCTCGTTAAAGTATGCCATAGGGCGCTGAAATTCCTTGAGCATGAATCATGCGGAAAGTGCACACCATGCCGTGAAGGCACAGGATGGCTGAGAAGTATTCTTGAAAGGATAGAAAACGGCGAAGGCGTGGAAGGAGATATAGAACTTTTGCTTTCTGTTTCAGGGAATATGCTTGGCAAGACATTCTGCCCGCTGGGAGACGGAGCAGCATCTGTTGTCCAGAATTTCATAAAACATTTCAGAAATGAGTTTGAGGAACATATAAAAGATGGGAAGTGTAAATTTGAATAAAAAGTATTTCCATGTCATTGCAGCTTGTCCGCAATCCTTCTGGGAAAAGAAAGATTCCCGACAAGCGGGAATGACAAAAAGTGGGGTTTTAGAGAGGGACGTATTAGCAGATTTGGATAAATCATGATTACAGTCACCATTAACGGCAAAGAGATTAAATTAGAGAAGCCTGTCACTGTGCTTGAGGCTGCGAGGTCTGCAGGGATAAAGATACCCACTCTCTGCTGGCATGAACAGCTTGGAAGATACGGCGGATGCAGGCTGTGTCTTGTCGAAGTCGAAAAGATACCAAGACTTCAGACAGCCTGTACTCTTATGGTTGCTGACGGAATGGTTGTCAGAACAGAAACAGAACAGATAGCCAATGTCAGAAGAGGCACACTCGAATTTCTGCTTATTAACCATCCGCTCGATTGTCCTGTGTGCGATAAGGCAGGTGAGTGCGAATTGCAGGACCTTGTAGAAAAATACGGACCTGCAAAGGGTAGATATAAAGAAAAGAAGAGAAAAGTTCCTGAAAGCCTCGAAGACCCTGTTATTGTTCGAAATATGGAAAGATGTATTATGTGCACCAGATGCGTCAGGATGTGCGAGGGGGTTCAGGGCGCCTCGGCGATTGACGTTATAAGCAGGGGAGGCCATTCCCACATTGAGCCTTTCTCGGGCGGCAAATATGATTGCGAATACTGCGGGAACTGTATCTCTGTATGCCCTGTCGGAGCAGTCATGTCAAGACTCCACAGGCACAGTTACAGGCCGTGGCAGATGGTGAATGAGACAGAGACAATCTGTCCCTATTGCGGTGTTGGATGTACTCTTATTGTTCAGGTTCGTGATGATGTGATTAAGAGGGTTGTTCCCAGAATCGGTTCTGTTGTTAATAACGGGCTTCTCTGTACGAGGGGGAGATTCGGATATGAGTTTGTAGGAAGCAAAGAGAGGCTGACAACACCTCTTATAAGAATAGCTCCGAGGGAAAGTAAGGACGAAGGACGAAGGACGAAGGACGATAAGCAATGGATGTCTGAATTAAACTCGTCACTCGTCACTCGTCTCTCGTCTCTCTTCAGAGAAGCTACATGGGAAGAGGCCATAAGCCTTGTTGCAAAAAAACTATCAGAGATTAAAGAGAAGTATGGCAATTCTGCAATAGCTGGAATTGCCTCACCGAGATGCACGAATGAGGACAATTATATATTCCAGAAATTTATGAGAGTTGCGCTCGGGACAAATAACATTGACAGCACTGCAAGGACAGGCTTTGCAGGCGCCCAGAATTTTATAGAGAATATCTTTGGGCAAGGCGCAACAGCAAACATAATATCCGGTCTTTCGAATTCTGATCTTGTATTTGTGATCGGCGGAGACCCAACAACAATAAATCCTATCCTCGGGCTTCAGATAAGGGCATGTTCAAGAAATGGTGGTAACATACTGACAATAGGGAATTTCAAAGGTCTTGAATATTTCAGTCCACAAAAGCTTGTGCCGGTCTTATACACAGAAGATGTTCTGCTTGAAGGTATTGTTACTGCACTAAAAAATAAGAAAGGACTTTCGGATGCAAATCCTAAACTTGAGGCAAAGATAAAGGATATAAACACCTCTGTTGAGGATGTGAAGAATATCTGCAATATCGGAGAGAAAGAGTTTAATGAGTTTTTGAATATCCTTTCAGAATCCACAAACCCATCAATAGCAATAGGTAAGGAGACGACACAGAGTAATGGAGCAAGCTACAAGCTCCTGCTCCTATCAGCAATAAACTATCTTATTAACGGAAGGATCTATCTGCTTTCTGACAGGGCAAATGAGCAGGGACTTCTTGACATGGGATGCGCACCTGATATACTGCCAGGATACAGGCCCGTTTCTTATGTGGAGTTCAGAAGAAGATACGAAAGCATCTGGAAGAGTGAGATACCTGAAAAACAAGGGCTTACAATATTTGAGATGATAGACACTGCGAGAAACGGCTCTCTGAAAGCAATGTATGTAATGGGTGAAAATCCTGCTTATAATCTTCCTGATTCTAATTCAGCGGAATCAGCGCTTAAAAATATCGAGTTCCTTGTTGTGCAGGACATATTTCTTACAGAAACAGGGATGCTTGCCGATGTTGTGCTGCCTGCGCTTAGCTGGGCTGAGAAGGACGGCACATTCACAAACATGGAAAGAAGAATACAGCGTGTGAGAAAGGCAGTAAACAGGGAGGGGATGGAGGACTGGAGGATTATCTCTAATATCGCAAAGAATATGGGTAAGAAGTTCGATTGCTCAAATGTTGAAGATATATTCAATGAGATTTGCAAGGCATCCCCTTTACATAAAAACCTTACATATGAAGATATAGAAAAAGGAGAGGGAATTTATCCTTATAAGGGAGAACCATTAAGGGATATGATGGAAGAGATTCAGGCGCATAATGCAGAGAGACTTAGTGTTAACGGGAAACTTTATCTTAGAATTGAAAGGCCGCTATTCCATTCAGGCACTTTGAGCAGAAGGGTGCCTGCACTTGTGAAGATATATCCTGAGGCGGTTGTAAGAATAAGTCCGGATACAGCTAAGGAGCTTTCCTTTAAAGAGGGTGAAGTTGTCAGAGTTTCCACAAAGACTGGTTCAATTGAACTGCCTGTGGTTATCGATAAAGCATTAGACAATTTTTCAGTCATGCTCACTAATAATTTTGAAGGCAAGAGCGCATATAGATTGATGGGCTATGATATAGAGCCTGTTACAAGGGCCCCTGTTCTGGATGGGAATACAGTAGCTATAGAGAAGGCTGGTTTATGAACGACATTCTTCAGTTTATAGATAATGCGGCTGCAATGAACCCTATGATTAAGCTTGGGATAGATATTGGGATTATTCTCGTAAATATCGCCGTTGTCCTTGGAATAACGCTTCTTCATGTTGCTTATGCAACTTACTGGGAGCGCAAAGTAATAGGTCACATGCAGGTAAGGCTTGGCCCCATTGAAGTAGGATGGCATGGATTATTACAGCCGATTGCAGACGGGATAAAACTGTTCTTTAAAGAAGACATTATACCTGCAAATGCAGATAAGCCGTTGTTCTATCTTGCGCCTGTCATATTCATGGTTTCGGCTCTCACGTCATTGTCAGTGCTTCCGTTTTTCGACGGCTTTGTGATAGCTCACATAAATATAGGCCTGCTTTTTCTTTTTGCAATGTCTTCTCTCGGAGCTTATGGAATTATATTATCAGGGTGGGCGTCAAACTCCAAATATTCATTCCTTGGCGGGCTGAGGTCAGCATCACAGGTAATCAGTTATGAGATTGCAATGGGCCTTAGCCTTGTGGGCGTTATGATGATGGCAGGTTCCCTTAACCTTTCTGATATTGTCAGGGCACAGCATCAATATCCTGCAGGAATGTTTGCCATACCGCAGTTTTTAGGTTTCTTTATATTTGTTGTTGCTGCATTCGCAGAGACGAACAGGCTCCCTTTTGATCTGCCGGAGGCGGAAAGCGAGCTTGTTGCAGGATATTTTACGGAATACAGCGGATTCAGGTTCGCACTATTTTTCCTCGGCGAATACACGGCGATGCTGATAATGTCTTCTATAGCGGCATTGTGTTTTTTGGGAGGGTGGACAATACCGAAGTTTATTTCAGATGCAATGCCTTTCTTGCTGAATGTGCCCGGTATTGTGTGGTTTCTGATAAAGGTTTATGCCTTTATGTTCTTTTATTATTGGGCCAGGGCAACACTGCCGAGATACAGGTATGACCAGCTTATGGCTATAGGATGGAAGATATTAATCCCATTAGCTTTATTGAATATAGTAGTAACTGGATTAGTGAAAATATTGGTATGAAACACATTAATGCTTCGACAATTAAAAACCTAACAGTTGTCATTCCCGCAAGCAAAGCGCGTCGGGAATCCTTTTTAAAAACAAAAAAAGATTCCGGACAAGCCGGAATGACAGACTTTCTGCCTTGCAACTTACTACGAGGCAATTCATTTTATTCAGCATGACAGCCGCTAAATTAATAAGGACTATATTTTTTGTGGAGATTCTGAAGGGTCTTGCATTGACTCTCAAAACCATGTTCACACCTGCTGTGACCAGGCGCTATCCCAAGGTTAAAAGGCCTGTGAAGCCGGGGTTCAGGGGGCTTCATGCGCTTGCGAAGGATGAAAATGGCAGGATGAAGTGTGTTGGCTGCGGACTCTGCGGAGCTTACTGCCCGTCAAAGTGCATATACATCTACACATCGGACGGCGAAGACCATACAAAGGTTGTGGACAGGTATGAGATAGAGGTTCTCAGATGCATTTACTGCGGGTTCTGCGTTGAGGCATGTCCTTTCGGCGCAATCACATTGAGCGAGCATTACGAATATTCGGATTATTCAAGAGAGCCTTTTTATATGACGAAAGAAAAACTTCTCTCTAACTGGGATAAATATTTTGCAGGAGAGAAAGGCAGGAGATATTTCAGAGATTTCTGGAGACCGAAAGCAGAGGACTTCCATGGATATGAAGGCCAGGCGATGTTTAGGGGAGTTAAGAATGCAAAATAAAACACATATATCTCAAAGAGACACAAAGGACAATAAAAAATGTCATTCCGTGCTTGACACGGAATCCAGTCTTTTAATTAATCTTCTGGATTCCCGCTTAAGAACTGCTGGAATGACAGAAAAGCGGAGCGTGTGATGTTGCCTGAATTATTTTTTGCATATTACGCTTCTGCGATAGTCATCTTTTCGCTGCTGGTTGTTACGAGAAGCAACCCTGTGCACAGCGTTATGTGGATGCTTTTGCTTTTCTTGCACATTGCAGGTCTTTATCTGTTCCTGAACGCCGAGTTTATCGCGGCAATACAGATTATAGTTTATGCAGGAGCAATACTCGTGCTGTTCCTTTTTGTTTTGCTTCTTCTGAATCTTAGGGAGGAACTTAAAGTAAAAAGATTTATAGGCGCATGGCCCGCCGGGCTTTTTGTAACTGCGGCTTTGCTTGTGATTGTCTTGAGTGTAGTAAAGTCTTTTGTGCCGGGGCCTGCCGGAAAATATTCCATTGAATTTATAAAACAGGAGACTCATACAAAGGCGCTTGGAACTCTGTTATACACCGATTACCTTTTTCCTTTTGAAATAGCTTCCCTTGTGCTGCTTGTTGCGATTATAGGGGCAATAGTACTCGCGAAAAGGAAGACAAGAAGCTGATGAAAAGAAGATTCAATATTCAATATCCAATATTCAAGAATTTTGAATTTTCAATTTTAAATTTTGAATTCTTGCGGAGCAAGCTATGGTTCCTTTGAACTGGTATCTGATGTTGAGCGCAGTGGTTTTTATGATAGGAGTCTTCGGGTTCCTTACAAGAAGGAATATCATAATAATGTTCATGTCAATAGAGCTTATGCTGAATGCAGTGAATATCAGCCTTGTGGCATTCAGCCATTACCTGCAGAACATGAGAGGGCAGATTCTTGTTATCTTTATAATCACTGTCGCAGCGGCAGAGGCCGCGATAGGGCTTGCGATAATTATCGCGCTGTTCAGGAACAAGGACACTGTTCATGTTGATGAAATGGATGAGATGAAGGGATGAGAAAATGAACAACTATCTTTTAATACCATTTCTGCCGCTTGCCGCTTTTTTGATAAATATTCTTTTCGGCAGGAAGTATCTGAAGGAGCATAGCCACTGGGTATCAATACTTGCGGTTGCCGGGTCATGGGTTGTGACTGTAATGACACTGCCTGATGTCCTGTCAGGCAAGGTTATAAATGAAGACATCTACTCATGGATTGTTTCCGGCGAATTCAAGGTCTCTGTGGGTTTTCTTATTGACCCGCTTACTGCGGTAATGCTTGTTGTTGTAACAACCTGCAGTACCCTCATACATATATATTCTGTTGGTTATATGCATGGAGATAAAGGATATTACAGGTTTTTTGCATATCTCAGTCTATTTACTTTCTGTATGCTCATGCTTGTTATGGCTAATAACTTCCTCCAGTTGTATTTTGGATGGGAAGGGGTCGGCTTGTGTTCATACTTTCTCATAGGATATTACTTTGACAAGAAGTCAGCCTCTGACGCAGGCAAAAAGGCTTTTATAGTGAACAGGTTTGGCGACTTCGGCTTCGGTCTCGGAATAATAATGATATTCCTCACATTCGGAACCGTTTATTATGAGCCTGTCTTTTCACAGGCAAAGGGCCTTGCAGCACAAACAATTAATTTCCTTGGATATGACGTGCATCTTATGACATTGATTGCGCTTCTTCTTTTCTGCGGCTCAATTGGGAAGTCAGCGCAGATGCCGCTTCATGTCTGGCTTCCTGATGCAATGGAGGGTCCTACCCCTGTCAGCGCGCTGATACACGCGGCAACAATGGTTACGGCAGGTGTTTTCCTCGTTGCAAGGTGCAGTCCGATATTCAGCCTTTCTGAAACAGCGCTTATAGTGGTTGCATTAACAGGGGCTATAACATCACTCTTTGCTGCGACTATCGGCCTTGTACAGAATGATATAAAAAGGATTATAGCGTATTCAACCATCAGCCAACTCGGATATATGTTCCTTGCAGCAGGAGTCGGAGCTTACACCGCAGGAATGTTCCATCTTTACACACATGCATTTTTTAAAGCCCTTCTTTTCCTGTGCGCAGGGAGCGTAATGCACGCAATGTCAGGAGAGCTTGACCTTCAGAAGATGGGCGGCATTAAGAAATATATGCCAATTACATACTGGACAATGCTCTTTGCGTCATTGAGCATTGCAGGCGTGCCCGGCTTTGCAGGATTCTTCAGCAAGGATGAAATACTCTGGCTTGCATATTCAGGGCAG
The DNA here is from genome assembly GCA_964532335.1 of uncultured Nitrospiraceae bacterium. Classification (GTDB taxonomy): domain Bacteria; phylum Nitrospirota; class Thermodesulfovibrionia; order Thermodesulfovibrionales; family UBA1546; genus UBA1546. Next base: position 12,230 of record CAZHHV010000001.1, on the reverse strand, counting down.
AGTCCTGTGGGGAAATTCGTGTGGGCTATCGGGACTGTTGTTGCGTTCCTTACAGCATTTTATTCATTCAGGCTTATATTCCTCACGTTCCACGGAAAATTCCGGGGCACGCACGAACAGGAACATCATCTCCATGAATCTCCAAAGGCCATGACAATACCATTGGTGATTCTCTGCGTCGGCGCTGTTGCATCAGGATGGATTGGGATTCCCCATCTGCTTGGAGGAGGCGTGCATTTCACGGAATTTTTAAAACCTGTGCTCGGGCATCCCGAAGCGCACGGCACACATGCAGAGGAATGGATGGTGATGGCAATATCAGTAATCGCAGGTTTTTCAGGGATAGGGCTTGCAGCATTATTCTATCTTGCAAAGACTGATATCCCTGTCATGCTCGCTCAGAAATTCAATGCCGCATATAAAATACTCTGGAATAAATACTATGTGGATGAACTTTACAGTTTTATAATCGTGAGGCCAACAATCTGGACAGCCAAAAATATACTCATCGGGATTACGGATGCAAGGATTATTGAGGCTATTGTTAATGGTGTCCCAAAAGGGATCGGACAATTCAGCCGGATTCTGAGGAAAGTCCAGACAGGTTTGTTACAGCACTATGCAGCAATAATGGCGCTGGGCTTGTTGATAATAATGGCAGTGATGTTGTTGAGGTAGGTGGATGAGGAGAAAAAATGAATTGTCAAATCTCTAAAGAAGTCATCAACAAGTCTGTCATTCCGCACTTGATGCGGAATCCAGAGTTTCTATTTCTATGGCAAGCCTGGATTCCTGCCTCCGCAGGAATGACGGTGAGTCGGAGTAAGCAATGGAGCAGGTGATAATGAATGATTTGGGGTTCCCCATACTGAGCACATTGATATTCCTGCCAATTGCAGGCGCGGCGCTTTTGCTCCTGATAAGCAGGTCTAATGAAAACCTCATAAAATGGCTGAGCCTTATTGTGAGCACGGCGGCGTTTATTATTTCAATTCCTTTGTTCACAGAGTTCAATAAGTCCACGCATCTCATGCAGTTTGTAGAAAAACATTCATGGATTCCTTCATTAAATATTAATTATCATCTCGGCATTGACGGCATAAGCATTCTGTTTGTCCTTCTCTCAACCCTTATTACAATACTCTGCATTCTTATCTCATGGAATTCTATAAAAACAAAGACAAAAGAATTTTATATCTCCATTCTGATAATGGAAGGCGCAATGATAGGCGTTTTTTGTTCATTGGATTTCATACTTTTTTATCTCTTCTGGGAGGCAATGCTTATACCCATGTATCTTTTGATAGGCGTATGGGGCGGACCTAACAGGATTTATGCTGCGGTGAAATTTTTCCTCTTCACGCTTGTCGGAAGCGTGCTGATGCTTATTGGAATAATCGTTCTTTATTATCAAGCCGGCAGGACATTTGACATACTTGAACTCATGACAAAATCATATCCGTATCAATTGCAGCTCTGGCTCTTCTGGGCTTTCTTTGCAGCATTTGCCGTTAAGGTTCCGATGTTCCCGGTGCACACATGGCTTCCTGATGCGCATACAGAGGCTCCGACAGCAGGCAGTGTTATCCTTGCTGCCGTGCTTATCAAGATGGGCGCTTATGGTTTTATCAGGTTCTCATTGCCGTTATTCCCTGATGCATCAAGGGCAATGACGCCTGTGATGCTTACGCTCTCTGTTATAGCGATAATTTACGGCGCAGTAATATGTCTTGCGCAGACAGACCTGAAAAGGCTCATTGCATACAGCTCTGTGAGCCACATGGGTTTTGTGACTCTTGGAATCTTTGCCCTGAATTCGCAGGGCATGGAGGGCGGCATACTCCAGATGATAAACCATGGAATAGTCACAGGCGCATTATTTTTAAGCGTTGGAATGATTTATGACAGGACCCATACAAGGCAGATTTCGGATTATGGAGGGGTCGCTTCTGTAATGCCCGTGTATGCGGCCTTGTTTATGGTGTTTACGCTTGCATCAATAGGACTTCCTGCAACAAACGGGTTTATCGGGGAGTTTCTGGTTATCCTCGGAGGGTTCAGGGCGAATCAATGGGCAGGTGTCCTTGCAGCAACAGGGGTAATCATAGGCGCAGGCTATATGCTCTGGCTTTATCAGAGGGTATTTTTCATGGAGACAAACCAGAAGGTTGCAGGGCTTGCAGATATCAATTTAAGAGAAATAATCACACTTCTGCCGATGATTATACTTATATTCTGGATTGGAGTTTATCCCAATGCTTTCCTCGGATTCATGCATGAGTCTGTAAAACATCTGCTTGAGAGGGTAAATTCGGGAGGCATGCATGAGGCAGGTGTTGCAAAAAATATTCTGGAGATTATCAAATGAGTTGTCATTGCGAGGCAAAGCCGAAGCAATCTCAAAAAGCGAGATTCCTCGCAATGCTCGGAATGACAAATTGTGAAGGAGGATTTTGATGCCGTTTGTAATGCCTGACCTTGGGCCTGTGATGCCTGAAATCGTGATGACGTGCCTTGCTCTTCTCATTCTGCTTTCAGAGCTTGTGATTAAAAGAAAAGAGACGATTGCATTCCTGAGCATAGTGAGTGCTGCAGTAGTTACATATTTGCTTGCCGGTTCCGCGGGAACCACATTTAAGGGGATGTTTATAGCTGATGGTTACAGCCTGTTCTTCAAGCTTATTTTTATGCTGAATGTCGTTCTCACTGTCCTTATATCAGTGAAATACATCGCAATAGAAAAAGTGAATTTCGGGGAATATTACAGCCTTATACTTTTTTCCACTCTCGGCATGATGCTTATGGCGTCAGCGGGAGACCTGATAACTCTCTATCTTGGGCTTGAACTTATGGCATTGAGCACTTATGTGCTTGCAGGGTTCCTGAGACATGACATAAAGTCTAACGAAGCCGCAATGAAGTATTTCCTCCTTGGCGCATTTGCATCAGCATTTCTGCTCTATGGCACATCAATGATATACGGGCTTACAGGCACAACAGACCTCAAGGCGATATCTTCTTACATATCCAGTAATGGACTTTCAGGCAATCCTGTTTTAATGCTGTCCATGATTATGTTTGCAGTAGCGTTCTCATTCAAGATAGCTGCTGTTCCTTTCCACATGTGGGCGCCTGATGTTTATGAAGGCGCGCCTACTTCCATCACTGCATTTATGTCAGTAGGCCCCAAGGCGGCAGGGTTTGCTGTGCTTGGAAGGGTTTTCATGACAGCATTCGGCGCGGCAAGAATTGAATGGACAGGCATTCTTATACCGATAGCGATACTTACGATGGCTGTCGGGAACATAGTCGCAATCTCACAGACAAACATAAAAAGGATGCTTGCGTATTCTTCAATAGCGCATGCAGGTTATGTGCTTCTTGGGATAATTGCAGGGACATCAGAGGGCATGGCAAGCGTTCTGAATTATATGTTTATTTATGCATTCATGAACATAGGCGCATTTGCAGTTGTGATTATGCTCAGGTCAGAGGGATTTAAGGGAGATGATATCTCTGATTATGAGGGGCTCGCAAAGACACATCCATTGGCTGCTGCCTTGATGCTTGTATTTATGTTTTCACTCACAGGGATTCCGCCTACAGCGGGGTTTATGGGCAAGTTTTATCTTTTTATGAGCGCAGTAAGCGCAGGATATACGTGGCTTGCCGTGACAGCAGTTATATTCAGCGCGATATCAGCATATTTTTATCTGAGGATCGTAATGTATATGTACATGAAAGAACCCAAGACTGAAGTTCAGCTTTCTGTCTCTCATGGAGTAGCCCTCGCGCTTGCAATAACAGTAATTGCAGTCCTATTTATTGGAGTGCTGCCTTCCGCAGTTATTAATTTTGCCCGTATCTCAGCAGGATTTTAAAAATTACTGCATCATTTTTTCCTTCACTTATTCTGCAAGTTTCCTCAGGGTTTTTCCGTGAAGCCTGTTAACTTTCTCAAGAGCAGCCTTAAACTTCTTTTCCCTTTTGGCAGTGCCTACAGGTGAAATTATCAGATTCCTGCCGTCAGTGACAATCTCAAGCGGGGTCTCCATATCAACATCTAAAAGTTCGAGTATGGGCTTGTCAATTATAAGCGCCGCGCTGTTACCGTGAGATACTAATTTTTTTATCATATCAGCCTCCTATCGTATATACATTGTATAACCATATTTTTAAATTTGTCAAGCTGACGTATGAGGCACAAGATTCATGGGCTGATTTGTCTTTAATGTGCAATTATAATATAGTAAAACCTATGGATAACAATGTGAACCTTGATTCTCTTTTTAAACCAAAATCCATTGCTTTAATCGGCGCTGCGCATACAGAGGAAAAGCTCGGCGGAGTGATACTTAAAAACCTACTCAAATTCAAAGGCACGGTTTATCCTGTTAATCCGAAATACGGCGAGCTTATGGGTTTAAAGGCGTATCCTTCTGCCCGTGATATTCCCGAACCGGTTGATCTGGCAATAATCATGAGGCCTGCTGCTGAAGTCCCGCAAATACTCAAAGAGCTTGCTGGCAGGACAAAAAGTGTAATCATTGCCAGTTCCGGGTTTGCGGAAGTGGGAGAAACAGCCCTTCAGGAGGAAGTAAAAAGAATAGGAGAAGAAATAGGCATTAGAATTCTCGGCCCAAACTGCATGGGCATATATAATCCATCTCACAGGCTGGATACATTTTTCCTTCCGCATGAGAGGTTAAAAAGGCCTAAGAAAGGCAATGTTGCTGTGGTATCACAGAGCGGCGCTATACTTAGCTGTCTTATCGGAGCAATGAGGGCATCAAACACAGGCATATCAAAGGCGCTTACTTACGGCAATGCTGTTGATATAAATGAATCTGATTTGTACGAATACCTTGCCGATGATAAATATACGGATGTTGTAGTGTCATACATTGAATCTGTTGTTGACGGCAGGAGGTTTATAGAAAAGGCAAAGATATTATCCGTCAAAAAACCTTTTATCCTGCTTAAGTCAGGCAAGAGCCAAAGCGGGCAGGCTGCGGCATTCTCGCACACAGGAAGGCTTGCTGGGAAATACGAGGTCTTCCATTCCATTCTCAGACAGTTCGGAATAAGGGAAGTGGAGGATTTTGATGTGCTTATTGATGCGACAAAGGCGCTTGCATTTTACCCCTCTGTATCCCCCCTTGCCAAGGGGGGAATTAAGGGGGGTAGCAACAGAGTTCTTATCATTACAAACGGCGGAGGCTCAGGAGTTCTTGCTGCTGATGAATGCATAAAACAGGGGCTTGAGGTGGCAAAGCTAACGGATGATAAAACGGAGAAACTCAAACAGATATTCCCGCATTTTTATGGAATCAATAACCCCATTGACCTGACAGCTCAGGTGAACGATGCAGACTATACAACTGCTTTAAATGAGTTGAAAGATGATTATGACGGCTTCTTAATCATTGCGCTGCCGAATGTCCTTGGAATAACAGAAGGGCTTGCGCCAATGCTTAAAAAAGCCAAAGAAGAGATAAGAAAGCCTTTGATTGCCCATATCGCAGAAAGCGGAATATCCATGAGGCTTACGTCACTGTTTGAGAAAGCAAAAATCCCGGTCTATCCTTCGCCTGAAAGGGCAGTCAGGGGCTTAAAAGCGCTTTTGAGCATTTAATTCTTCTTTCTCATATAAATCCATGTATTGAATCCGCATAAAAGAATCGTAAGTATGAGTATTAAATATGAAGGGATTTCTATATAAATTAGTTTTTCAAGGTAGTGGATGATGAATGAACCGCTGTATGTTAAGGAAGGGCTGTGTTTTTCTCTCAGCCAGACCTCAAGATGTGTAAGAGGACAATACCAGTCAAACAACTGCATGACAAATGCAAAAGCAAGCCCTGAGATATGGAAGATTTTTATGAGCCTGTTTTTTCTGCCAAAGAGTGCGCCAAAAATTAGAAATAATATCCAGAGGAAATGGGAAAATACGACAATGTCTGCCAGAATCTTGTAAGTCATTTTAAAGTTATGCGGCTAATGTTCAAGATGCAGAAGAGGCGAATATTCAGTTTGCGCTGCTGTTAGCTGCCGATGAAGGCGTCTTTAGACAGAGTTTCAACTCCATTTCTCTTCTTTTCTGGCATCTGCGTGTGAGTATGGAATATGTGAGGCTACCTCATCAAATGTTGCGATACCATCTTTTACCTTTGATATTGCGTCCTCAAAAAGAGTCAGCATGCCGTCTTCTCTTGCTGCATCCCAGAGTTCGTCTGCAGTGCCGCGCCTGGCAATCAGCCTTCTGAGTTTTGTGTTCATAAGTAAAAATTCATATACTCCGATGCGGCCCTTGTATCCCGTATTCATACATTTTTTACAGCCTGTTCCTTTGTAAAATTTCTCTATAGGCGGGAGTTTCCATTTTGTCATATCTGCGGGAGGAGCAGTCTCGACTTTACAGTCAGTGCATAGTCTCCTTATCAGCCTCTGGGCAAGAATGCCTGATACGGATGAGCTTATCAAATATGGATCTAAGCCTATATCCAACAGCCTTGTGACTGTAGACACGGTGTCATTGGTGTGGAGTGTGCTTAATACAAGATGCCCTGTAAGGGCAGCGCGTACTACAATCTTGGCTGTTTCAATATCCCTGATTTCGCCTACCATAATGATGTCCGGGTCCTGTCTTAAAGTGGAGCGCAGCACATTAGGAAAGGAAAGCCCGATGGGTTCGTTAACTCCTACCTGCGTTATGCCGGCGAGCTGATATTCTATTGGCTCTTCTATAGTGACAATATGCGATTCCTCTTCGTTCAGTTGCCGTAAGATTGCATAAAGCGTCGTAGTTTTCCCGCTCCCTGTAGGCCCTGTGGCAAGCAGCATGCCCTGCGGCTGGCTGAAGACGTCTATTAAAGGCTTAAGAATTTTCTCAGGGATGCCGAGCTTACCGAGGGGAATAAGCCCTGTAGCTGAATCCAAGAGTCTTATTACAATATTTTCGCCGTAGAAAGAGGGCATTGTAGAAACTCTCAGATCAATATCCCTTTCTTCGAACCGCAGTTTGCTTCTGCCGTCCTGCGGAAGTCTCCTGTTCGTGATGTCTAAATTTGAAATAATCTTTACTCTGGAGACAACCGAGTCATGTATGTGCTTTGGATATTTAACTGTAGCCTTCAGGGCACCATCTATCCTATATCTGACCTGAACATACTTTTCTCCCGGTTCAATATGGATATCGCTTGTGCCTGTTGTCGCGGCATTAGCAAACAGCATGGTTACAAGCTTGACTATCGGTGGTTCCTCGCTGAGCTTATAGATTGAGGGTATGTTGATTTCTTCTTCCTTAACCTCTTTTACAATCTCCACTCCTTCGTATGCAGGGATTTCTTTAAGGACATCCCATATCTTTTCAGTGGAACTATAATAAGTTTCTATCGCATTGATTATGTTTGTCTCGGTGGATATAGCAACAACAATATTTAATCCTGTATTGAATGCGATTTCATCTATAGTCTCCCAGTCAAGAGGGTCAGCCACGGCAAGCAGCAGTTTTTTATCTTTTAATTCAAGCGGCATAACTATTTTCTTTTCCGCTGTGCCTTTCGGTATTATTGAAAGCAATTCTTCTGTTATGGTATACATGCTGCAATCAATTATAGGGAACGAAAACTCTTTGGAGAGCGCTTCCGCAACCTGAAGCTCATTAACATAGCCTAATTCTATAAGTAGTTTGCCCAGCCTTTTATTTTTATTTTTCTGGATCTTGAGGGCATTTTCGAGTTGTTCGGATGTAACTAAGCCTGCTTCAACAAGCAGTTCTCCAATCTTATTTTTCATGGATACGCCTCCAGCTTTAAGGGCACCCCTCCTGCCCTTGATATTTTCATTGTACCTCAAAATTAAGCCCGCTGCCATATTAAAATTATCCATACGGCAATCTTATATTATGCTTCTTTTCAGTATCCGGCTTAAAAAAATCTTTGTCCGTTCCGTCTTGGGGCTTGTGAATATCTCCTCAGGCGTGCCTGTTTCAATAATATCTCCGTGGTCAAATACAACCACCCTGTCTGCGACTTCTTTTGCAAAATCCATTTCATGCGTTGCTATCAAAGTGGTCATTCCTTCGTCCACAAGCTCTTTTATCACTGAAAGAACCTCTCCTACCATCTCAGGGTCAAGCGAGGATGTCGGTTCATCAAAGAGCATCGCCTCCGGCTTCATGGCAAGGGCGCGCGCTATTGCAACTCTTTGCTGTTCTCCGCCTGAGAGTTCTTCCGGATAACTGTTCACTTTCTTTTCAAGGTCTATCCTCTTTAACAGGACAACCGCATTTTCAGCAGCTTTATCTCTGCCTATGCCGAGCGCTCTTTGCGGAGCTTCGGTTATATTCTCCAGAACAGTCATGTGAGGGAAAAGGTTAAACTGCTGAAATACCATCCCGACCTTCAGTCTGATCTTCCTTATAGATTCAAGGTCTTTTTTATCAGGCGTCAATCTGTTTATGGAATGAAGTTCAATGTCACCGACATCTATCTCGCCACTCTGAAAATGTTCAAGCCCATTAATGCATCTCAGAAATGTGCTCTTCCCGCTTCCGGATGGGCCGATAAAGACCACAGCCTCGCCTTTCTCTATCTCAAGGTTGATGCCTTTAAAGAGATGTTGTTCTCCGTAGTATTTATGCAGGTCTCTGACTTTAATCATTTTTTATTGCTTAATCTTTTCTCTAATCTTCTTGCAAGCAAAGACAACGGATAGCTCATCGCAAAATAAAGCAATGCAACAATCAGCCCGAGCTCAAAAAACCTCAGCGTGGTTGCGGCAAGTATGCTGTATGTCTTTGTAAGTTCCACCATTGCAATTACAGATACAAGCGAGGAGTCTTTAAAAAGCGCAATGAAATCATTAGTAACGCCGGGCAGCGCTATTTTCAATGCCTGCGGA
>CAZHHV010000001.1:0-3316 GCA_964532335.1 uncultured Nitrospiraceae bacterium | reverse complement strand
AGTATAACCCTCCTCACTGCAAGCGAGCGTGTCATTCCAAGGGAAAGCGCCGCTTCCATCTGTCCTTTAGGAACTGCGTTTATTCCTGCTCTGTAAAGTTCCGCCTCATAAGCGGCGTAATTCATTCCAAGTCCTATAAATGCGGCCATTAAAGGGCTTAGTGAAATGCCGATGTTGGGAAGGCCATAATAAAGGATGTATAACTGAATGAGCAGAGGAGTTCCCCTGTAGATCTCTATGTATGCTGCTGCCAGAGCGCTTAAAGGAGGCCTGCCATAAAGCCTGAGTATTGTGAGTATAAGTCCCAGGATGATTGCAAGCGCCATTGATACAACAGAGATGAGGATTGTTATTCCGGCGCCCTTTAAAAGATTCGGCAAAAAAGTGTATAGCGGCGCCTTCTTGCTTTCTTCAAGCCCGACATAGCTGCTATGTTCCTTAATGTTTTCAAACAGCTTTGCCTGAGTCTCATTCCACATATTCCATTTATCGTATATTTTTTTCAATTCGCCGGTGCGCAATAATTTGATCAGGATTTCATCCATTTTTTTCTTGAACTGTTCATCGCCCTTTCTCATTGCGATACCATAAAACCCTTCTCCTACGGGAGAGCCTGCATATTTAAGTTTAGGATTCGGATTTGCATAATATTCGGCTATCGGAAGGTCTAACAGCACGGCATCAAGCCTTCCAAGGGCTAAATCCTCGTATGGCTCAACCTGACCTGAATAAACCCTTACATCAACGCCTCCTATGCTCATTAAAATATCCTGTGCAACTGCGCCTGAAAGCGTGCCGACTTTTTTGCCCTTAAGATTTTTAATATCTTTTATTACTGTCTCTTCTTTTCTGACAACAAGCTGTTCTGTATAAATGTAGTAGGGGATTGAAAAAATAACCTTTGCTTCTCTCTGCGGCGTCATCTCTATGCCGTTTATCGCTATGTCAAAATCTCCGCGCTCAAGCGCCGGAATCAGGCTGTCCCATGCATTCTGAGACTGCTTTGCTTTGACTCCAAGCTCCCTTGCAATCGCATCTGCGATGTCAACTTCAAAGCCGATTAATTTTGAAGGGTCTTTCGGGTTTGGAAATACGTAAGGCGCTCCTCCTTCAGCGTCTGAACCCCAGAGGAGATGCCCTCTTTTTTTGATTTTTTCAAGAGTGTTATCCGAGGTCTGCGAAGAGACGGTCCACGCAAGAATGACTGCCAGTCCAACAATAAGAGAGAGAAGTCTTAGAATCTTTTTCATTTTAAAAACCTGCGATGCAGAGGTCAGAATTTCTTTGTGAATTTGAGTAGTATCCAGTCGTTCTCTTTCCAACGGCCGAAATGTGTTTTTTCACCGCCATTAAACCACTCATAGAATGTTTCTATGGATTTTCCCTCTTTAAATTTACGCTCGTAAGTCATGCGGTGAGTATTGTCTTTTTTGGAGATGTTATATACGGCGCCGTAAGACATCTTATTCTTGTCGTTAATATCAACCTTTTGAAGTATGTATATGGCATTGCGCCCGAAACGTGAAGACCGCTGGTTTGCAGGATAGTCAGGGTGATTCTGGTCTTCAAGCACCCATTCATTTGAATATTCAACAATGAGCTTGGCAGAATCTATGGCGTCAATCTTCAGGAAAGTGTTGAGATCATATTCGGTTCCTAACACATAGTTGATGTAGGAATCTTCTTTTCTGTTTTCGGGAATCTGGCATATGCTTTCGCCGTGAAATTCCCATTTGCCCTGCACTGTGGAAAATCCCGCAGCAAGAATGCCTCCCTTTATATACTGTTTTTCATACTGGTTAGCGCTGATGCGCTTAAGCACGGGATTGGGCAGATAGCCTTCATAAGCGCTTACAAAAAAATCAACTCCTTCAACAGTCATCTTTTGCTTTAGCATAAGACCTGAATCAGTCAGATGGTGCCGTATTTTCTTTTCTGTAATCTGATAGTCTGTGTCAAGCTGACCTGTCAGATCCGAATCAACAATGTCATAGTCGCCTTTGCCTGCGCTCCACCGCGCAGGTTCCGGAGGATACCTTGATTTCTGAAAATAAGGGAGCAGCCGAACCTCTGTGCTGTTATTGCCGGTGTAGTAATATGTCCATGACGCCTGCCAGACTCCCAGTTTGTCGGGGTCTGTGGGATGGTCAGCGTCATACTTTGCGATGCGCTTTGCAGGAGAGTAAAGAGTGCTTATTCCGTCTTCAATATATTTATATCCGAAAATCAGGTCTGAGGTTTCAAATTTTTTCTTTACGTACAATTGTGAGAAATAAGCTATCCGGCTTGGGCCATATTGATCTTTCTCAGAGCCGTACTGAAGAAGGAGGTCAACTTTGATTTCATATTTCATCACCTCTATCCACGTATCCATTAATAACTGTGTATAGAACTGCCTGAACTTCGTATCGTCTCCCCTGCCCTGATCCTGATGTTCGTTGTGCTTTGTGAAATTATATCCTATTGCGTTCCAGGTCCATTTAGCCTGTTTGAAAGCAGTATAAAAGGGGTTTTTTTCTTCCTGTTTCGCAGGTTTGTCCGATGACAGCAACGCATCAAGGTCGTCAACCTTCGGGGTTTTGTCCTGCGCAAAAACAAGCGTCGAAGACAAAATAAATATTGCGGCTATTAAACAGAATCTTATAAACGGCATACCATTTTATCCGTAGTCTCTATAAGACGGATTCCTAAAATCTTCGAGATATTGAGGAAGAGTTTTGAGGTGATGAACGGGCTCAGGCGGCGCAGCCTCTCAAGTGTTTTCCAGTCAAGAGATAAAAGTTTTGCATCTGTTACGGCAAATACATCGGCTGTTCTCGGCTGACTGCTTACAAGGGCAATCTCGCCAAATACGTCTCCGGGCTCTAATTTGGCAATGGCCTTGCGCTCGCCATTAACAGCCTTGGATACAGACATCTCACCATCTACAACAAGATACATTTTATCTCCGGCATCGCCCTCGCGTATTATCTGCTCTCCTGCCTTAGCGTCCCGCATGTGGGACATCAGGATCAGCCGCCGTATCTGGAACTTGCTCAGGCCTTCAAGCAATAATGACTGCTTGATTAGACGGTCTCTAAGGGCAAGCCCGATAGCATCCCACAGAGTGATAAGGCGCACAGATGAAAGCGTAAGAGGCGTGATGAACAATTCTGTGCCGAAAGCAACAATCATGACAAAGGCGCTAAGAGCTCCAAATTGGGCTATTGGGACAAACTTTGAGAAAATCAGAGTGCCGAAACCTGCGGCTAAGGAAACGCTGGATATGAATATGGGCCTGATTTCCGCAAGAAGGGTATCTTCAAGCGCGCGTTTT